>JALUSH010000117.1 GCA_027016675.1 Thermodesulfovibrio sp. | reverse complement strand
TCTTTTACAGTTTATATAATTTCTGTAGGTGTGACAACAAAACAATACTATGAATTAAAGGAACGGCTTGATTTCTATAAGGAACAGTTCAGAGATCTGAGAACCACCATCATGACCCTCAAGAAAGAGGAAACAAGGTTTAAGAGACTCTTCTCCCTTGAAACAAAGGAGGAGATTCTGGAAAACCTGGATACCTCTGATTTTGGCTCCATTGATATAGAACTACTAAAAAAACAGATTGAAAAAACCATGGAATCTGTAGGCGAGATCAAGGATTACCTGAGACAGCAGAGAGATATCTATTTTGCCACGCCCATGGGAATGCCGGTGGATAAGGGTTACATAAGTTCGAATTTTGGCTGGCGACGTCATCCTAAAAATGGGAAAAGATTGTTCCACTCAGGTGTTGATGTGGCTGCATGGCCTGGAACCCCTGTAAGGGCTACTGCTGATGGGATAGTAAGTTTTGCGGGCTGGAGTGGGGGGAGTGGAAAGCTTGTCGTGATTGAGCATGGCTTTGGTTATACAACCTGCTATGCCCATAATAGAAAGATTGTGGTGAAAGTTGGACAGAAGGTCAAACGAGGTGATATTATTGCCTATGTAGGTTCAACCGGCAATACTACAGGTCCCCACGTACACTATGAGGTATGGATAGACAAGAAACCTGTAAACCCTAAAACGTTTATAAGGAGGAGAGGTGCTGGGTAAAAGACAGGATAAGATGGAGACCTTTGTGGGCTCAAACACCAGGATAAGAGGTGAAGCAGAGGTAACGGGTTCCATCAGGATAGATGGACGGTACGAGGGTAACATAAGGTCTGACTGGGTTGTTATAGGAGAAAAGGGCTATATGAAGGGCGATATCTTTGCAACAGGTGTGATCGTTGGTGGTACTGTTGAGGGTAATATTGTGGCAAGTGAGTCACTTGAGATAAAATCAAAAGGCAGTGTCCTGGGAGATGTGCAGACAAAAAAACTTACCATTATAGAGGGAGGGATTTTCCAGGGACGGTCTGTAATGAAGGATGAAAAAAAGATTGTTGAACTGGAGAAAAAGACCTCCCAGATAAAGTGAATAGACAGAGAAGGATATATCAGAAAAATATCCCACTTCAAGAGGCTATTGATAGATGGAAGGAGTTTTTAAGTGATCTCCCACCCTGTGGTGAGGAAGAGATTGCTGTTGAATACTCCCTTGGAAGAATAACTTCAAAACCGGTCTTTGCACTCATTTCCTCTCCTTTTTATCATTCCTCTGCGATGGATGGCTATGCTGTAAGGTTCAGCGATACCTTTGGCGCCACTGAAAAGGCCCCTGTAGCTTTAAAAGTAGGACAGGCTGCCATGCCTGTAAATACTGGTGAACCTCTTCCAGATGGATACAATGCAGTGGTCATGATCGAGGATGTTTATGAGCGTGATGGTTATATATATATCCACTCTCCTGTACCTCCCTATCAGCATGTAAGGACAGTTGGAGAGGACATTGTACAGACAGAACTGATCCTCCCTGAAAACCATCAAATCAGACCTGTTGATATTGGTGCCATGCTTGCAGGTGGGCATACCACTCTGCATGTAAGAAAGAGACCTTTTTTTATGGTTATTCCTACAGGTGCAGAGATTATTAGACCAGGTGAGAGGATTCAAAAGGGAAAGATTATCGATTCAAACAGCTACATGATAGGGTCCCTTTTAATCCAATGGGGGGCTGAGTACAGGAGAGTTGATATTGTACCTGATGAAAAGGAGAGACTTAAAGAGACGGTTCTTCAGTGTCTTGAGAATTCTGATGGAGTGATTATCATTGCAGGAACCTCTGCAGGCACAAAGGACTTTACTCCGAATATTGTGGAGGAAATAGGTGATATTATTGTTCATGGCATTAGTATAAAGCCAGGCCGTCCAGTGCTTCTTGCCTCGGTAAAAGGGAAGCCTGTAATCGGTGTTCCTGGATACCCTGTAAGCGCCTATGTTACCTTTGACATATTTGGCAGGATGATGGTTAATCATTTCCTGTCAATAACCACTGAGAAGCGGGTGAGCATCAGGGGAAAGCTATCAAGACCTGTTGCTTCCACCTTTGGTCAGGAGGAGTTTTTGAGAGTAAAACTTGGTATGGTAAATGAACAGTACATAGTTACTCCAGTAGGCAGGGGGGCTGGTGCATTGATGACTCTGCAGAGGGCTGACGGTATTGTAAGAATACCTCCAAATGCAGAGCTTCTTGAGGCTGGTACCACAGTGGACGTCCAGCTTTTGAGAAGAAAGGACGAGATTGAAGGCACGGTGGTATGCATTGGAAGCCACGATAATACCCTTGATATACTTGCCAGTCAGTTGAGAAAAAGATATCCAGGGTTCAGTCTATCCTCATCCCATGTAGGCTCAATGGGTGGCCTTACAGCTATCAGAAGGGGTGAGGCGCATATAGGAGGTACACATCTCCTTGATGAAGAGACAGGTCAGTACAATATACCCTTTATTAAGAGGATCCTTGGTGACAGGCCTATTGTATTGATAAACCTTGTTTATCGGCAGCAGGGCCTGATAGTGCCAAAGGGCAATCCAAAGAATATCCGCTCCCTGAAGGATCTTACAAGGGATGATATAGTGTTCATTAATCGTCAGAGAGGGTCAGGAACAAGATTGCTCCTGGACAGGTCATTGAAGAAGCTTGGTATTACCCCCCAGCAGATAGAGGGGTATGACAAAGAGGAGTTTACCCATATGGGTGTTGCCTCTGCAGTTGCCTCAGGTGTGGCAGATGTAGGAATGGGCATTCTCACTGCAGCAATGGCACTGGGACTTGAATTTGTACCAGTAGCAGAGGAGAGATACGACCTTATTGTTGATAAAAACAGCATGTTACTTCCCCAGGTACAGGCACTTATAGAGATCATCAGAAAGGATGAAGAGTTCAGACAGATTGTGCAATCCCTTGGTGGATATGATACAAAAGAGATGGGAAATGTTATCTACGAACAGGGTCCATGAAAAAGGGGCTATGCTTTATAGAATCAATAGAAATTGACAGACCCTCTTCGAACGACAAAAGGGCAGATTATGAGAGATTAAAAGATTCCCTTCAAACAGGTGAACTCTCTCTGTCTCTTGATCTTCTAAAAGCACTTCCTATGGTATTAAGGGATAAGGACTTTTTCTTGAAACCTGCACTTTTTCAGATAGATGGCAGGCATATTTTGCTTGAACTTTTCTCTGAACAATGCCTTGGGATAGCTATTGATATTGGTACAACTAATCTGGTGGCTTCACTGTATGATTTTGTAGCAGCAGAGAAAATCTCAACCTTCAGCATACAGAACCCTCAGGTATCTTTGGGAGCAGATATACTGGGCAGAATCCATCATGCAATGCTTCACAGCGTTGAAGAGCTGCAAAGACCTTTGATAGAGGGTATTAATAACCTAATCACCTCTGTATGTAAAGATGCAGGGGTAGAACCTGAGAATATTTATGCAGCATCTGTTTGTGCCAACACAGTGATGACCCATTTTCTCCTTGGCCTTGAGGTAAGACACATACCTGTAGAACCATATATACCTGTAGTGCACTGTCCTGAGATAGTCAGGGCCTGTGAGATAGACATACATATTAATAGAGAAGGACTTATCTACGTCTTCCCCAATGCAGGCAGTTATGTGGGTGGTGATATTATTGCAGGCATTATTGCAACAGAACTGCATAGAAGGGAAAGCACCTCTATACTGATAGATGTGGGAACCAATGCAGAGGTTGTCATAGGAAACAAAGACTGGATACTTGTGGGTGCTGGTGCAGCTGGCCCTGCCCTTGAGGGCGGGATCATATCCTCAGGCATGAGGGCAGAAGAGGGTGCTATATATCGGGTTGACATTGATAACACGGACAGGTCAATACATTACAAGACCATAAAAGATACCTCTCCAAAGGGCATATGTGGTTCAGGAGTGATCGACCTTGTGGCTGAACTTTACAGAACAGGTATTATTGATAACAGGGGTAAGATAAAAGAATACACAAATTATATAAAGCAAAAAGATGATA
>JALUSH010000116.1 GCA_027016675.1 Thermodesulfovibrio sp. | reverse complement strand
AACCTCTCCTGTCTCCTTGTTTACCCTCCGCTCAAAGAGGATTATATCATCCTTCGGGATTCTGTCCTTGAATTTCTCAAGCAGTTCCTTCTCCTCTCCAGGCCTTATGAAAGGAGGCAATTCTGCAGCCACAGGGGATTCGTCATCAACCAGCCTGAATTCAAGCTGAGCAGTTTTGCCTATCAGGGATACAGCACGTTCGGGATCTTTATAACCTGGCAACTGTACAACGATCTCTCTTTCACCCTGTCGGTGTATAACAGGCTCGGCCACTCCAAACTGGTCAACCCTGTTACGGATGGTCTCAAGGGCCTGCTCAACAGCATTATCTCTGATTCTCTTTGCTTCCTTATCTGAAAGTTTATAAATCAATTTCCCCTCAGATGAAACCAGGCTTAGATTGGCGTAAACATCCCTTATGGCCTTTTTAATCTCCTCAGAAGAAGGACTTATCATTATCTGCAAACCCTCCACTTTCACATCTGCGTTCAGTTTGCGCTTTTTCAGGATATCCTTGATACGCTGGGCAATACGCTCTGTGGTTATCTCCACTGCCCTTTCTCCTTCCACCTCAAAAACAAGGTGCACCCCTCCTTTCAAATCAAGCCCGAGGGCAATACCTCTGTTGGGCATGTTATCCTTCCACCACTGGGGCATATACTTGAACAAAGGGGTGTTTGGTAAAAAGAATATAAAGGCAAGCAAAACCGTTCCAATGATTAGAGACAGCTTCCACTTGACCTGCTTCATTGTACCTCCTATGCCATTCTTGTATTATTAATGTATAAATTAAACTCTGTATTCAGCATTCCTGCAGCCTTTCTACAGGCTATCATCCTTGAAAGGAATATCTCAAAATACTCAATAACCTGTGAGATCCTTGTATCAATCACCAGAGAGAGGGTAATTAAGCGTTTCTCCGCATCTACCGCCAGATCCGACTCAGTGGCAGCATAGTTCACCCTGTCATGAATATCTTCACTTACCATGGAGGGATTCCTCACCCTGCTGCGATGAACATCAGACTTGTCAGCAATCAAAAGGGCTGCAGCCACAGGGTCCGGTATTGCACCCTCTTCCTCTTCATGCACCACTATAGCCGTCATTATTGTGGTGATATCTTTTAAAGTGAACCCAACCTCTTCAAGTATCTCCTTTGCCAGCATGGCACCCATCTTATGATGCATGCTTCTGCCCAGCATGTTTCCAATATCATGAAGAAATCCTGCAGCAGCCGCAAGCCTGGTCATTTCTTCAGGATAGGAGAGATTCTTAAGTATCCTGTATGCTGTTCTTGAGACTATCTTGCAGTGTCTGAGTCCGTGTTCAGTATAGCCAATGCTGTCAAGATATCTATCAGCGGCTTCAATGTAATGCCGCGCCTTTTCATGCTCATAGAGCGCTGTTATAATGTCCGGAAGCCGCTCAGTCTTCTTCTGCAGAAGTTCTGACCGTTGCAATGTATGCCTTCCCGATTTTGATCTTTGTATTCTCTGCTATCTTCAGAGTAACCGTCTTTTCACCCACTGACTCAACAACACCGTAGATACCGCCATTGGTGATCACCTTGTCACCTTTCTTCAGTGCATTTAACATCTCTCTGTGCTCTTTTGCTCTTTTCTGCTGTGGTCTTATGAGGAGGAAGTAGAATATGGCAAAGATGATTATCAGCGGCAGAAAACTGGTAAATATCGCCTGCGGACCTCCTGGCTGTGAGCCCTGCTGAGCAGGCGCCATTGCCCATGCTATGGAATCAAACATTCGTCACCTCCAGAGTTGTTTTTGGTCATAAAATGACCATCTTGGATATCAGAGTATTATACTTTTTCTTATAATTACTTTTCAAATCCAATTTATTCACCCAAATCCCGCGATAGAGAAAGATCATGTATTGGAGCAGGCAATACCTGTTGCCCATTGAGTTGTCTAAAAAGCCAATTGCTATTGTAGGGTATTCAGGAGTTCCCAGCTTTAGAAAAAAGGAAAGCCTCTATGGCAAGTGCTACGGTGGTGCGAACGGATGTGCTTCTCATGCAACATCCTTCACCTCATGACAGCGGGATGGAAACCTCATTATGAAGGAAGCCCCCTTTCCATACTCGCTCTCAACGGATATACTGCCCTTGTTTGCCTCAACTATCTGTTTAACAATGGCAAGCCCAAGCCCTGTGCCTTTGGTCTTTGTAGTAAAAAATGGAATGAATATCCTTTCCTTGATTTCATCTTCAATCCCTGGACCATTATCTGAAACAACTACTTCCACCTCATTGTTGTCATTGTTTTTTGTTTTTATTGTTATCGCTCCTTCATTTCCCATGGCATCCCGTGCATTATTGAGGAGGTTGAAAAGTACCTGCCTGAACTGGGCAGGATCAATACATATGCTTCTGGCCCCTTTATCAAGTATTGTTCTTACCATGTATCCAGTTGAGCTGAGCTGAATCTGCCATGCAGTTACTGTCTCTTTTATAAGTTCATTCAGCATAACCACTTCAGGGGTCGGCCTGGGAGGAGAGGCAAAGGTAAGAAAGTCGTTAATTGTACACTCAAGGTTTGCCACCTCATACTGGATGATATTTACCATTTCCTTATGTATTCCTTCTGACTGGCCGATCTCTTTCAGCACCTGAACGGATCCCTTGATAATGCTAAGGGGATTTCTCAATTCATGGGCAATGCCTGCAGATATCTCACCAAGGCTTGCCAGACGTCTGTTTCTGAGGAGTTTTTCGTACGTCTCAATCAACTCTGATCTTTTCCTCTCCAGTTCTTCAAACAGCATTGTATTCTTTATTGCAAGGCCAGCCTGTCTGCCAAGCACGGAAAGTAATCTTATATCCTCCTTCCTGAAGGGCTCACCTGAAATCTTCTCCCCACAGAACATCAGGCCAAGTATCTCCTCTCCACCCGAGATAAGAGGAACCACCATACCGGCTTCTGAAGGAAATACTGATTCCGCGCCTTTCATCTTCCCCATGAACTTAGCAGCAGGCATCACCTCTTTACACACCTTCATGCATTGCAGTACATTTGATTTATAATCTGATAGTCCATCTGAAACTGTATCTTCAGATATCTTAACCAGGAGCTCCACATCCTTCAATCTGAGATTATCCCTGACCTTTTCCTTGATTATCCCCATAAGGGTACCCATTGAGAGCACTGAAGTGACAGAACGGCTGAAATCCTCGGCGATGAGATGATAATCATAAGCATCCTTGTAAAAGAGACGGTCTGCATACTGCTGAATCTTTCTTTTAAGTGGTGAGAATATTGATGCAGCAAGCAGGGTTACAACAGCACCTGTCCATTTACCAGTCCTTCCCAGGATCAGAATTGAGATCCTGTCCACCAAAAACACCGAGCCAAGATAGAAAATCATTATTGTGCCTGACAGAACAGCATAAACAAAGGCCCTGTTAAGGTTTATCCGTCTCTGGGGTTTATTTAATAAGACAACAAGTCCGATTACCAGGCTTACCGCCACCGATATAAAACTAACCGAACCGGCAAGTCTCACCTGCTCCCCCCGAAAGAACCTCTCCAGCTTCCTGTCAACACAGTACATGCACTTCTTTTAAGCCTCCTGTCCAGTTCTTCAGATAGTACGCTGAACTTCTCAAAATCCAGTCTACTAAGCACCTCCATCTCCCTTTCGGTAAAAATAAACCCTTCCCTGATGCATGCCTCTGAGAATGACTCCTTTGCCATCTCTCTGAAGGCATCATCGGTTATTATTCTGCCAAGAAATCTCTCCACTGCATCCTGTCCCATGGCATTCCTCCTGCATTTCACTTAATTTTCCCAAATCCCATCCCGCCCCCTCGGTCATCAATCTCAATTGCCATGTCTCCAACTTTCTCAAGGATTCAGGCACTATGTGTTCTCCACATTCCTGTCAGCATATAATCAAAACCCTTGCCAGAAGAAAAATCTTTCAGATTCAATGAGTTTTTAAAACCGGGTAGCTACAGATGTGTACCAAAAAAGGACGGAATGTGCCGGACTGGTACGGTCAGGTATTCTTCCTGCGATAAAAGATCTTCCGATCCACCC
>JALUSH010000115.1:3499-4063 GCA_027016675.1 Thermodesulfovibrio sp. | reverse complement strand
ATATAAATGAAACTCCATATTTTAGTTTTTTTGATACCCTGCGGCTTGCTGCAAGGAGTTTCATTCTGAAATCTCTTTCTTGAAGACCCTTATTGCTTCACCCAATCCCCTTGCAAGTACAGGAAGCCTTGAAGAGCCAAAAAAGATGATTACAAATAGCAGAATAAGGAGTATCTCTGTCAGTCCGAGTCCAAACATAAGTTGAATATTATTTTACAATTTTCATGCCAGTAGTAAACCTACTGTTTTTATGATGTTTTTTATATGAGTAATTCAAGATTGTTACTTTAAGGTTACATTATAATCATGACTTTAAAGGAAGTATCTACTGCAGACAGCCTGAATCCTTTATTCTCATTCACTTTCATGAGTAGTTGGGTAAGGATGTAGAGTCAGCTTCGATGTGTTTCAAAATGGTAACAGTACAATCTACTTATTTAAGCCACAGGTAAGTTTCGTAGAAATTCTTTAAAAACAAGGAATTGTAATAAATGACATGACTGGAGACTGTTTAGTTTTTGTAACACATATATGGGTGCAGGGGCAGAAATACAGGGTAGCCGA
>JALUSH010000115.1:0-3489 GCA_027016675.1 Thermodesulfovibrio sp. | reverse complement strand
TGCTCTAACCATTTGTTTTTACAATGTAATTATCTTGAAATAAGAGGATTTTTGAGATGGCACGGGCCTTGCTTCATATTGCTTTGTATGAAGGTAATCCTGAAAAAAATTGTACTTATTTTGATTGTTTCTGCTCTGGTCACATCAGCTTATACCTTAGCCTTGGGGCAAGATGTAACGAGCCTTCCATTCCTGGACACAAAGGTAGTAGTTTATGGCGGAAAGGCAACGGTGGAAGTGGATGGCAATCTTTACGAGATAAGGCGTGAAAATTCTGCTTATCTCCAGTTTGAAGGCAGGCACCTAAGGCTCTTCGGCCCCAAAATTATTAAGGGTAACGGAAATGGCTTCGGACAGATCGATTTCAAGGGTGCAATACTTATAGATGCAATTGTATAAAAAAGGATGACACGCTGGTCATCCTTTCAAAAAATGTTGTCTGTTAAAGGTGAAAAACTGCCTGTCAGGGATTAGTCGATATCACTGGGAATATTATTGTACTGTGTCTCCCAGGGGTTTGCCTCTTCATCGATAGCGACAGCACTTTCTTCACCGATTTTTACGGCTTTGTCTGTTAAAAGAGTACTTGGCAAACTCTTTGCCTTCTTCATCACCTGGCTCTGCTCAGCCTCTGCCTTCTGTTGGTCCTGATTGGTTGTCTGGTCAGCAGCAAAGGAGAGGGAAAGCATCACGGTGATAAAAAGGCAAGACATTAATATTATGATTCTCCTCATGCCCCGTTACCTCCTTCCTGTAAAACCTCTTGAATTTTCTAAATATAGTATAGA
Source organism: Thermodesulfovibrio sp. (assembly GCA_027016675.1). GTDB lineage: Bacteria > Nitrospirota > Thermodesulfovibrionia > Thermodesulfovibrionales > JdFR-85 > JAADHP01. The sequence goes on along the minus strand of JALUSH010000115.1, from coordinate 2,701 downwards.
TTAGATTGCGTCGATTGTCAACTTGAAATTAGGCTTGTCAAGTGCGATAACATTTTAATTATAAAAGAAAATCAAGACAGTGTCATCAGGGTTGCGGTACCATTGACTCTCAGTGGTTCAACCCATAGGCACGCATCTTCTCCCAGAGTGTCTTTCTGCTGATTCCAAGGATTTCGGCAGCACGGGTGCGGTTGCCACCTGTTTCCCTGAGCACTCTGATTATATGTTTTTTTTCTGCCTCTTGAGCGACCTCATTAAGTGATAGAGGCTCTGGTGATGTGTGATTTTTTGTGATGTGCTCAGGAAGGTCGCCAGTTCTTATCAGACTGTTCTCAGATAATGTAATTACCCTTTCGACTATATTTTCCAGCTCACGTACGTTGCCTGGAAAATCATATCCCATTAATGTTGAAATAGCCTCTTTAGAAAACCTTACATTCTTGCCATAACGACTGTTGTATCTCTTGAGAAAATGCTCTATGAGTAGAGGAATATCATCTTTGCGGTTTCTCAAGGGTGGGATGATAATGGGAATAACCGAGAGTCTGTAATATAGGTCCTCACGGAACCTTCTTTCCTCTACCTCCTTCTGCAGGTCTTTGTTCGTGGCAGCTATTACCCTTACATCAACAGTGATAGTCTCTGTTCCACCAAGACGTTCAAAGGCACCGTCCTGCAGTACCCTGAGGAGTTTTACCTGCGTCTGAAGGGGCAGGTCTCCAATCTCGTCAAGGAAGATGCTTCCTCCATGGGCAAGTTCAAATCTGCCCGGTTTCCTTTTTGTAGCACCTGTAAAGGCACCCTTTTCGTAACCGAAGAGCTCACTTTCTATCAAGTTCTCTGGCAGTGCTCCACAGTTGATTTTAACAAGAGGCCTATCCTTTCTGTTGCTGTGGTAGTGGATGGTTGATGCAATCAATTCTTTACCAGTGCCGCTTTCACCAAGGATGAGTACTGTAGAGTCAGTCCTTGAGACTCTGTCTATCATGGTGAAGAGCTTCTTCATTGCATCGCTCTCACCAATAATGTTCGGATAACAATAACACTGCGACAGGTCTCTTTTTAGCCTTATGTTTTCCTCTCTCATGGCCTTTACCTGAAGGGCTCGCTTTATGATGAGCCCAAGTTCCTCAAGGCTAAATGGCTTGGTTATATAATCAAAGGCACCAAGTTTCATAGCCTCAACAGCATCCTTTATAGTGCCAAAGGCAGTCATCAGGATAATAACCGAGGAATCATCAATTTCCCTTATCCTTCTCAGCACCTCCAGACCATTTACGTCAGGCAGCCTCACATCAGTAAGAACAAGGTCAAAGGGTGATTCTTTATATGCAGCTATCCCCTCTGTACCCTTTTCATATCCTCTGACCTCATACTCCTGAGCAGTTAAGGCATCCTCAAGGGTCACACGCATTATCATTTCATCTTCAATTACAAGGATTCTTGGCTTCATGGCTTTCTATTTAAAAAATAACCTAAAGGTGGTTCCCTCCCCTCGTTTACTTTCAACTCTAATTTCTCCATTGTAATTCTTTACTATCTCATAGGTCAACCACAGACCAAGCCCTGTACCTTCTCCAGGTTGTTTTGTAGTGAAAAAGGGATCAAAAACCCTCGCAAGGTTTTCTTCTTCAATACCCTTACCGGTATCACTGACCTCAATTACCTTCAAACTATTCTCATTGTATCCCTTTATCGTAAGGTGACCACCGTCAGGCATGGCATGTATTGCGTTGATTATAAGGTTTATAAGAACTTGCTGAAGATCATGAGGATCCATGATAATGGTCATACCATCCTCTATCTCCTCACGATATTCAATATTACCTTTTTTTACCCTGTACTCCACAAAGTTATATATATCTTTGAGGGCTGTCTTCAGTTCCAGTACCTCTGGCTTACGGGTGCTGCTTCTTGCCATCCAGAGCAACTTTCCTACTGTGTTCTCGATACGGTTAAGGCCGTCTTTCAGGAGTGATAGGTACTTTGTTCTGAAATCTTCGTTTCCTCCCATTTCTTCAAGCATCTGTACACAGTTAAACAATCCTCCCAGTGGATTATTGATCTCATGGGCAACACCAGAGGCAAGGATACCAATGGATGCCAGTTTTTCTGATTGAAGGAGTTTTTCGTGGGTTCGCTTCAGTTCCAGGTTTGCCTGTTTTATTCGTTCTATCATGTTGTTAAAACTATGCCCTAAAAGGGAAAGTTCATCGTTACCTTTTATATGAACCCTTACATCAAGGTTTCCAGAGCCTGCCTTTTCCATGGTCCTGGCAAGATAGGTAATTGGTCTTATAAATCTTCTACTGAGGACCAGGATAATGAAAAAGCCGATTACCAGTACCATAACGGTGAAAAACAGAATCCTTTTCACCATATTTGCAATTTCATGCTCTACTTCTTCAAGGGAAATGGCAAACTTAAGTGTTCCCCAACGTTTTTTGCCGATAGAAAGAGGGGTGGCAAAATCAAGGGCATCGTGACCGGTCTTTTTACTGTGAAACTTCTGTACTACCGTGGTATTTGCCTTCAGTGCATGCTGTGTCAGGGGGTCTGTGTAGAGTTTGCCGTATTCGCTGAAGTCATTGTGAGAGATAACCCTGCCCTTTTCATCAAGCACGGCAAGATAAAGGAGGTTCAACTCTTTTTTACTGAATATATCCCTGATATAGTTATCAATAAGACCGCCTTCTTCCAC
>JALUSH010000114.1:11539-12017 GCA_027016675.1 Thermodesulfovibrio sp. | reverse complement strand
AACAAAGAATAGCTGGAAGCAGTGACATGGTAGAGTCTGAAGGGTTTTGAATTTTGTATAAAGGTTCCCCTGGATGGTGAACCACAAAATTCCCTCGGAGCATGCCATGGAGGGCATGCGAGAATGAGATGAAGACTCTACCAAGTCACTGGTATGAATCTTATCGCTGGATTTGGGGTGAATACTATTTATGTCTTTACGGGAAGAGATTGAAAAACAGGGCAACTGGTTGTTCAGGTACAGGAGCTACCTCCCCCTCATATTCCTGCCTTTATTCCTCCTGGCCTTAAAGGACTCGGAGGTCATTGAGAAGATCTTCGGAGACTCCATTGAGGATGCCTGGGAGGTCTTTTGCGTGGTGATTTCCTTTATAGGGCTTTTCATACGCTGTCTGACCATCGGCTTTGTTCCAAAGGGGACCTCGGGCAGGAACACTGACAAGCAGAGGGCTGACAGGCTCAATACAACGGGGATGTAC
>JALUSH010000114.1:0-11529 GCA_027016675.1 Thermodesulfovibrio sp. | reverse complement strand
AAGCTGAGGGGATGGCAGAGGCCGGAGCTACCCTTTTCCTTCAGGACCGTACTGAGGAGGGAATACACAGGGCTTTTCGTGATCACATCATCCTTTGCATTCATAGAGATTATAGGTGATACCATTGAAGAGGGAAGACTTGAACTTGACATGGGATGGATAATCATGTTCATCCTGGGACTGGTAATGTATCTGACCCTCAGGACACTGAAGAAGAAGACCCGAATTCTTGATGTTGAAGGAAGATAAATGCGCATACTCATTGTAGAGGATGATGAGAAGATAGCCTCCTTTGTGGCCAAAGGACTCAGGGAGGCAGGCTTTGCTATTGACCATGTAACAACTGCTGAAGAGGGGCTTGCACTTGCCACAACTGTCCCTTATGATGTTGCCATCGTGGATATCATGCTTCCGGGCATGGACGGACTCAGTATGATCAGACAGATGAGAGCCGAAGGCATCAATACACCTGTTATCATTCTCAGTGCAAAACGCTCGGTTGAGGACAGGGTAAAGGGACTTCAGACAGGTGGTGATGATTACTTGATAAAACCCTTTTCATTTACAGAACTGCTGGCAAGACTCCAGGCTCTTCTGAGGAGAACAACTGCATCCAGAGAGACCACAGTGCTTGAGTTCGGAGGGATAAGGCTTGACCTTTTGAGACGCGAGGTCTTCCGTGATGGAAAGAGGATTGAACTGAAGCCAAAGGAGTACTCTCTTCTTGAATACCTGATGAGAAACCCGGGCAGGGTAGTAACAAGGACAATGATCATGGAGCATCTCTGGGGCTACGATTTTGACCCCCAGACCAATGTGGTGGATGTCCTTGTCTGCAGACTTCGTGACAGGATAGACAGAGGATTTGACAGGAAACTCATACATACACTGAGGGGAGTGGGATATGTCCTTAAATGGCCTGAGCAGGATTCATAGGACTATCGGGTTTCGTATAACCCTCTGGTATCTTGCCATCTTCAGCCTGAGTTTCCTTGCCCTCTTTTCCATCCTTTATTTGTATATTTCATCATCATTAATTGTGGAAGACCATCAACTGATAGGTTCTAAACTGAGAGAACTTGCATCTATATACAAAAATGAAGGTATAGAGGGAGTACGTGAGGAGGTTGAGATTGAAAAGGGATCCGGAGAAAAGGGGAGATATTATGTAAAGGTTAATGACAGGCAAGGGAAGACTCTCTTTTTGAATCGGCCTCTGGAGATGAAGGGGCTTGAAGTCAAAAATATAAATGAGGCTGTCTCTGATGGTCTTTCATCTCTCCTGCAGAAGATAGGCATAAGGACATACATTGAGGTAGCATCAACAACCCTGTCCGATGGTAACCTGCTCCTTGTTGGCCGGAGTAACAGGGAAAGGGAGAGGCTTCTTGAGCGGTTCAGAGAGACCTTTGGAGGCGTAGTAGTAGTTGTGATAATCCTTGGATTTGGTGGTGGCACCATTGTTGCTTTTCGTGCACTCATGCCCCTGAGGGATATAATCAACACGGTTAAGACCATCCAAGAAGGAAGATTTGATGCCCGTGTTAACGTCCCTGAGACAGGGGATGAACTTGAGGAACTTTCACTGTTGTTTAACAGGATGCTTCAGCGGATTGAGACACTGATTGAGGGGATGCGTTCTGCCCTTGATAATGTGGCCCACGACCTTCGCACACCTATAACAAGGCTCCGCAACACGGCAGAGATTGCAATCTCCAGTGACGATTTAAAGGTATCTCATGAGGCACTTGCCGACTGTCTTGAGGAATCGGCAGAGATACAGAGGATGCTCAATACACTTATGGACATATCAGAGGCAGAGGTGGGTGTTATGAGATTAAATGTGAGTCAGATAGACCTCTCATCATTGATTGAGGATATTGTTGAACTCTATAGTTATGTTGCAGAGGAAAAGGGAGTCATACTGGCGACAGACCTTCAGGCAGGACTCATTATCCACGCGGATGCAGGCCGACTGAAGCAGGCAATTGCTAATATCATTGACAATGCCATTAAATACACACCTCAGAAAGGCAGGGTGGAGGTGAAAACCTGGCAGAAGGATGAATATGTCTTTGTCAGTATAAAAGACACAGGTATGGGGATACCAGAAGATGAACTCCCAAGGATATGGGATCGTCTTTATCGTGGTAAAAATGCAATTTCTGAAAAGGGGCTTGGTCTTGGCCTCAGCCTTGTTCATGCAGTGATAAAAGCTCATGGTGGTACTATGGAAGTGAAAAGCAGGCCAGGGAAGGGCTCTGTATTTACAATACGTATGCCTTTATTGAATGTGCTATAGCACTTAAGGCAGAGACAATCATCGTCTCTCTGTAAAGTAATTGTTCTGGCATCAGGATAATGTCACCCGGAGAGTTTCTCGAAATTCCGAAAGCTTTGTAAATTTTCTTACTTTTTATGCTATAATCAGAATATATTCTATCATGTAGGAGGTAATATGTCACTGGTGGTCAGGGTAGGGAAAAAGTCACAAATTGTCATACCAAAGAAGTTTCGAGAGGCCATTGGGATCTCAGAGGGTGATGAGATAATAATGGATTTAGAGGATGACAGTATTGTAATAAAACCCAAACCCGAGAGCTATACAAAGAAACTGAAGGGCCTTCACAGACACACCTGGAAGGGCGTGGATGCAAAGAGGTATGTAAAGGGAGAACGGGCATCATGGGATTGAGGATACCACAGGGGGAGCCCATTGCCATTGATACAATGATATTCATATACCACTTCGAGGCCCACCCAACATATTCTCCTATTACTACCAGGATATTTGAGCAGATAGAGACAGACAGGTTGAGAGCGGTTACTTCCTATATTACCCTGTTGGAAATACTTGTTAAGCCCTTCAAAGAAAATGACAGAAGGGCGGTTTCTGATTACACTGACCTGCTTACTACTTTTCCCAACCTTGAATTTGTACCTGTAGGCAAAGGGATAGCTGAGATGGCGGCCTCAATCAGGGCCAGGTATTCAGTTAAGACGCCTGATGCAATACAGATTGCAACAGCCATAGTTTCGGGCAGTTCAATTTATATAACTAACGATGAGACACTGAAAAAGGTAACAGATGTAGAGGTAATGGTATTGAAAGATTTTCAGAGATGAATGGCTGAAAAGATACCTCTTTTATGATACTCCCCGGTGTGGTGCTTATTTTTCTTCGATACCCTGTCTTTCTTTTTTCTTGCTAAATCTTTTTGGACAGCAATGATTTGGGGTATAATTTAATTATGATAAGGGCTTATAAAAAGATAGTCTTCCTTGTTTTTGCTTGCCTGATGTTCACGAGTATTTCACCCCCTTTATTTTCGGCTGATAAAATACCTGTGATACTCGGGTTTGAAGGTGCGCTCTCTGACGAAGGAGTGCCAGCAGGCTGGAAACTTAAAGAAAGGTCAGGAAAGGCAGAATACAGGGTTGTGACAGATGGAGGTGAAAAGATCCTGTTTTTCCGCGGCATGGATGCCTCCTTTTCCATGGAAAGGAAGATAAAACTTGATGTCAGGGACTATCCTTACATAAAATGGCGGTGGAAGGTGATGTTGCTTCCTGAAGGAGGTGATGTAAGGTATAGAAGCACAAATGATCAGGCTGCACAGGTGATAGTGCTTTTTGACAGGGGAAGGGCTATAAGCTATATCTGGGATACCACAGCACCAGAGGGCTCGATAATGGAGGAATCAGTACCGTGGCCATTCAGTATAAAGATAAAAGTCCTGGTGGTCAAGTCAGGTATTGAGGATATCAAGCAATGGATAATAATGAGAAGAAACATCTACGAGGATTACAAGAGACTGTTCAATGAAGAGCCAGGTGTTATAAAAGGCGTGAGGATACAGATAAACTCACAGCATACAGGTACCATAGGCGAGGCATTCTTTGGAAGGATTATATTCGAACCTGCACAATAGTGTTTCAGAACAGTCAGGTGGATTCAAGATCAGCATATGAAAAAGAGATATATATTTCTATTGATCCTTTCAGGACTGGTTGTACTTTCTTTGTTAAGCATTCTATTGATCTTCAGAACTGGTGCCTACCTGCCCTATCTTGAGACATTCATCAGGGAAAAGACAGGAATGACCGTAGAGATTGGAGGGATAGAAATTACAAAGAACGGGGATATCCGTATACTTGGCCTGAAGATAGGCCAGGACCGCAAAGACAGTCTTTCAATCAGAATACCCCTGATTATAGTAAAAGGTAGCATCAGGGAGATGATAGGCAGACGTTTTGATGAGATAACAATAGAGCGACCGGTCATGGTTTTACTGGCCGGTTCAGACGACGCCGGCAGTGGAGGGTTTGTTCCTCCTGAGCGTCTGCCAGTGGAGGTGGAGAGGGTTATTTTACATGATGGAACTGTAATAATCAGACAGAATGGTGGCAGAGCCATGAGGTTCTCTTCAGTTGACATGACATTAAAGCAGAAGGACAGGAAATACTCTCACCTCAGAGGAAGTATGAATGTTTCAGGTCTGAACGCTCCTGTATCTTTTAAAGCAGTAATAGATATTGAAAGACCATCTATTAAAGAGGTTCATATTGAAGCAGAGTCGGTAAAGTTCTCCCCAGATGCCCCATTGAGATACAAGAACTTCAATATCAGTGCTGAGGCAGGATTGAATCTAATCATCAGGATGGATGAGATCAAGAAGGCTGATATGCAGTTGAGGCTCCAGAGACTCATCGTAAGAGACAGCAGGGGCACTGTTTACCTTGATGAGCATGATGGAGTGGTAAAGGCAGTGGTTAAAGAGTCGGCTATTTCAGGGAGAATTGAGTTTGCCCTTCAGTCTCTTTTAAACAGAGCAGGCAGAAGTGGAGATACTTTAACAGCAGAGATCAGTGGCAGCTACGACCCATTACAGAATGAACTCTTCCTCTCAAAAAGCTCTATTGTATTTAATAAAATTGGCAACTTCTACATCTCTGGTCAGATCTGGGATATAAGAGGTGATAATCCTCATTATGATATGGAGATTAAAGGTAAGAGTATAAGCCTGTCTGGCATTCATAATCTACTCAGTTTCTTTGCTTTCAATCCAGCAGGCCCTGCTATTGATGGTGTTTTAACAGGGCAGGTCAGCCTTAGAGGTTCTTTCAGCAAGGCTCTAAAGTGGTCATCAAAAATGGTTTTGAGAAGAGCCTCTATAAGATCAGAGAAGGTGACCCTGTATCTGAAAAATAGGAAGGTAGACCTCTCCTCAAGAGGGGCTTTTGGATTCAAAGACAAAAGTCTTGTTATTGACTCCTTGAGTGTTTCAATAAAAGACCTCCTGGTCCTCCATGGTAAGGGTATCTTAAAAGGACTCGCCTCAGGCAACCCTCATGTGGAGGTATCAGGAGCTATAAATATCCATAACATGGAGGATCTAAGAAGGGTTTTAATAACAAATCTTCCTTTACTGAAGCAGATTCCAACGATAAAAGGCAATGGCATGATAAGGATAGCCTTTAAGGGAGATGTTGCCTCACCCCGTATCAGAGGCATTATCAGATTAAGGGGAAAGGAAATAGTAGGTATCAGATACAGGGCAGATTCCTATTTCATGAAAATACCCTTTTCATTTAAAGATAACACCCTTGTTCTTGGTTCAACACAGATAAAGGCAGATAGGGTGGATGTTGGTGATAATGTCCACAAGGGGATGAAAGAAGACTACAGTTTCAGCCTTAACAGGTTGGAGCTAAACATCCCGACTCTCAAGATAAATACAGAGGGAGAGTTGTCAGGTGATATTATCTTCAGTGCTGGTGATACACTCATACAGAAGGCCAGTTCCGTCCTTATAAAAGAAGATGATATCAGGCTTTCTGGCAGACTCTTAGCCCATCTTAAAGAAGGAACTGTAATGCTTGATGACCTTTTATTGAATACCGAACGGATAAAGGGGCTTACTTCCAGGGTAAAGATACTATTCAGGAAAGTTAAAAAAGATAAAATAGAGATCTCCGGAGACATGAGATACTCATCTGCACTGAACAGGGGAATTCTGGCAGATCTGGTGTCAGGGCTTTACAGGAAGGGCTTTCGGATTGAGGGTATGGGAAGCATTAGTTCCAGTTTTAGTCTGAAAATGGGCAGGGATAGCTCTCCTGATATAAAGGTTATCACAGATTTCACATTAAAGGACGGAGCATTTTCCACACCTGACGGAGATATAGCCTCTGAAGGTGTTTACCTTAGTGGACACTCTCTGATAGAGGTACCTTCAGAGTCTGATGTAGTAGGTATTGACATTGAAATGAAGGCCAGAAACTTTGAACTCCTTGCAGGAAACATCTATGGTGACTTCAGGGAGATGCCTGTTACATTTCATCTAAGGGGTAGATATAAAAGGGGTGATGATAGTATTGAGATCTCAGAGGCTGCTCTGAAAATAAAGGACATAGGAGAGCTTTATTTCAGAGGCGCGTTACATGACCTCAAGAAAACCCCTACTATGGAGATAGAATTAAGACTTCCAGGGCTTTCAATCAGGGAACTTTACGATGACTATATAAAAGATGCCTACAGAGAGCGTTTCTCTGTACTTGGAGATATCACTGTAAGTGGCAATACAGAACTCCTTCTGAGTTTAAAAGGCCCTGTAAGGACACCAGATGTTCAGGGAGACATGAGGTTTGTGGATATTAACATTATAAGAGATGAAAAATTATATCTTAAGGGTCTCAACATGCATATACCTTTTTATAAAGGTACGGGTGATAAGGAATATGAGGGAAGTTTTTCAATAAAAGAGGCATCCCTTGGTGGCATGGAGATTAAAGACCTCGAAATGCCCCTTATGGTTTCAGATGATGAGATCCTCTTTGAAAGACCCATTGTCCTGAAATTATTTGGTGGCAATATATTCATTGACAATATTAATTTCCGTAACATTACAGGTTCAGACAGGCTGTTTCAGGCCTCCCTCAGGCTTGAGAAGATAGACCTTTCGCAGCTCAGCAGTGCCCTCCACATTCCTCCGCTGAAGGGTTATCTGTCCGGAACAATACCTGATATAGTCTATACCGACAGGAGCATCTATACAGATGGAGATGTGGTTATTAATGTGTTTGATGGAGTTGTAAGGGTCAAGAATCTTGCAGTTCATAATATATTGAGCCCTGCCATGTCCATTGAGTCAGACATAGAGGTGGATGACATCAGTCTGTCAGAACTCACCCAGACCTTTGATACAGGACATATATCAGGGGTTTTAAGGGGTTTTGTTAAGGACCTTGTTATAGTCAATGGTCAGCCACAGCATTTCAAGGCATCCTTTGAGACAGTAAGGAAAAGTGGAGTCCCCCAGAGGATAAGCGTAAAGGCATTGAAGAGAATCCAGATACTGGGCTCAGGTATGGGTAGCTCCATACTTGACAGGGGCATCTATCAGTTCTTCAAGCAATACAGATATGCAAAGATAGGTTTCAGGGCGTATCTGAATAATGACATTCTTACCCTTGAGGGGATTGAAAGGCATGGTAACAGAGGGTATATTGTAAAAGGTGGTCTGTTACCACCCAAGGTGGATGTGATAAACTATACACAGAACATCTCTTTCAGAGAACTCATTGACAGGCTGAAGAGGATCAGAAAGATCGAGAAGTAAACGAAACATTTTAATATTTTAAAGGAGGTTTTTTTATGAAATCAAATACTTTGAAGAGAAGACTTACTTTTCTGCTCTGTCTTTTGCTTGTTTCCTGTGTAACCATCAATATCTACTTTCCTGCTGCTGCTGTCCAGAAGGCAGCTGACAGGATAGTGGAGGAGGTATGGGGAGAGAAGGTAAAAAAGAAGAAGATGGAAGAGGAACAGAAAGAGGAAAAGAAGGAACAATCTCCTCAGAGTTTTCTTGAAGAGTTTTACAGAAACCATATCTCTACGGTCTTTATTGGTGTGGCGAATGCCCAGGAGGCTGATATAAATGTAACAACACCGGCTATAAGGGCATTAAAAGCATCCATTAAAAAGAGGGCAGGCAGACTTATCCCTTATCTTGACAGGGGTAACGTGGGGCTCACAAATGACGGTCTGCTTGCCATCAGATCAACAAAAGGACTGAATCTGAAACAGAGGGCAGAGTTGAAAAGATTAATTAAAGCTGAGAATGCTGACAGAAACGCCCTGTATCTTGAGATAGCAAGAGCCAACAATATAAGCCCTGATAAGGTAAATGACATCAAGAGGATATTTGCAAAGAGCTGGATCAAGAAGGCAAAGAGAGGATGGTGGATACAGGCACCTGATGGAAGCTGGCTTCGGAAAAAGTAGCCAGGAAAAAAACAGTCTTGCAAAGCAGTATGAAAAGTGATATATTGAAATAAGAGGTAATCAGGAGGAATGGCGGATTTAGTTTTAACAGAAACTCTGGAGGGGCAGATGAAACAGGGTGGGTTAAAAAATTATAGCCCCGAGATTATCAAACAGGCACTTAATGAGCTTTTAAGGGATAAACTATACCATACCGCCTCTCCAAGCAAAAAGTATGAAATGCTAATTAGAAAGTGTAGAGTGCTGAAGGATATAAACAGAAAGATAACAAAGAGTAAAGACAGGGATGTAAAAGGCAATTAAAATTCATACAATGGATGAACTTGTCAAGGGCATTTTAAAGGATGATGCAATTCTAATTATTTCAATTAACGATACTGAAACAGTTGAGCATGCAAGGAGAATACATGATACCTATCCAACTGCCTCAGCAGCCCTTGGCAGGGTAATAACGGCAGCGCTTTTACTCTCATCTAATCTAAAGGAGAAACAGAAGGTCATGATTCAGATAAGAGGTGAGGGGCCTTTGAGGGAGGTTGTTGCAGAGGCTGACTGGCTTAGCAGGGTAAGAGGATATGTAAAAAGGCCCCATATACATCTTGGTCTGAAGGACGGGAAGCTTGATGTAGGCAGGGCTATCGGAAAAGGAATGTTCTATGTAACAAAGGACCTCGGACTTAAAGAACCCTACCATAGTGGTGTGCCCCTGCAGACAGGAGAGATAGGGGATGACCTTGCCTATTATCTGTTAAAGTCAGAACAGATCCCTTCTGCTGTTTCAGTAGGTGTATTTGTGGATACTGACAATTCAGTGAAGGCAAGCGGTGGGTTTATGGTTCAGGTATTACCTGGTGTTCGAGATGAAACCATAGATTATATAGAGACGCGTATGAAAGATATCCCGCCTGTTACATCAATGATTCTCGATGGATATACACCTGAGAAGATTCTGAGAGAGGTTGGAGGTATGGAAGTGGAGATACTTGAGAGAAAAAGGCCTGAGTATTACTGTCCATGTACAAAGGACAGGGTTCTTGATTCCATAGCATCCATTGGAAGGTCTGATATTGAAGAGCTTGTCGATAAGAGAGGGGATCTCGATGTGCAGTGCTGGTTTTGTAAGAAGGACTACAGGATATCACAGGAGGAACTGAAATCTCTGCTGATAGAGAATAATTAGCGTGCTACATCGCTATCCTGACTTTGTGTCACGCTTAATTTATTTCAGCATCGCCACATATGTGGCATGCCGAACTCGTTTCGTATTCCGGATTTAGATCCTGAATCACACCTGTCCATAGTGTTTTTAAAAATGCTTGACACAACTTTTTCATAGATGGACACCAATGATCCTGAATCAATCTTGAACTAAATTCAGGATAAGATTGGGGTTTGACTATGGTAAAATATATCTTATGGCAGAACTTGGAAAGATTGAGAGACCAACCGTAGAAAGCTTTGAGGGCAAGAAAAAGCTCTATACTGTACCAAACATCTATCAATTAAAGGAGTTTCCTGATGATTTAAAGAAACTGATTGACAGATACTGGCAGGAGGTGGAGGAGCAACTACTCAGGCTCGAATCAGCAGGGAAGATAAGTAAAATCTTCTGTGAGAATGTTTACAGTGAGAATGAAAAAGGACTGAAGATACTCAAGAAGACAAATGAAAAGGCCCATGAACTGGTTCAGAAAAAGCTTGATGAGGGGGCAAGACTTCTTTCCCTTGAGGACAGAGCATTATATGCTAAATATCTTGACTGGAGAAATTGTCTTGCCATAGTTCAGACAGAAGAGGTCTTCCAGAGGGTCTTCGAGGCATTCCAGGAGGTCTTTCAAAAGAGGATTGAGCATTTTAGAGCATTTATTGAAAACAATCTATCAGAAGGTGAGGCAGGATTATTGATTATTTCTGATGAGGAGAGGGTGAAGATACAGTTCCCTTCATCCATAGAGGTCTTCCTTGTTACTCCACCATCCTATGATGACATTATAAGGTGGTTCAGGGACAATATGGATAAACTGTCTCTCAGGCCAGATCAAAGTTCATAGAGTGTATCGTCAATCTGCGGCGATGATTTTTTCTTTCTTAACCTTGTTTTCATACTGGAGATGATGTCATCTTCACTATCAAATATATCTCCCATTTCCTCTTCAATAGCCTCGGGGTCTTCTCCTGCCTCCATTCTGCTTAAAGCCTCCTGCCATTTATCTCCAAGATTCAGACCTGTCATCTCTGTAAGCTTCCGCATAAGACGGGCAGCATCACGGGGATTGTTTTCATCTATATTAGCTGCCTCTCTTTCCAGATAGGCCATAGCCTCACCAAGCCTGGACTCGTCAATATCAAGGCCAAGTTCATCATCGCCTTCCTCTCTTCCTTTCAGGGTGTTGAATCTGGAAACAATCCGTTTAAGTTTTATATTTTTGCATCTTGGACAGAGGGGTATCTTATCTGTGTTTACCCTCCGTGAGAAGAAGTTGAATATGGTGTTGCAATCAGTACAATAAAATTCATATATTGGCATAACCTGACCCTCCTTATTTTATGTTGGATTCTGTTCCAAAGGCTGTGGTTGGTCCCATACATTTTGATTCTGATAACTTTTCTATCGCTAAATTCCGGGTCTGTTATTCCCATGCCCCAAGACCACATAGATGTTATGAATAACTCCATTGTTATAGAATCTCTCTTACAACCTCTGCTACCTGGGGAGATGGATCATTAAGGAGCGGCCTGAGTCTTTCAAGGCTCTCTGACTCACCGATAATGCCTATCAGATAGGCAGCATCTCCCCTTACTGTAGGGTTAATATCCTGCAAAAGAGGAAGAAGTGAAGGTATTGCCAGTGCTACCTCTTCAGGTCTTGTCTCTTTCAGTTCCTCTATAAGGGCAGTGGTGCCGATTCTTACCCTTATTCGTTCATCTCTGATAAGGTCTCCCACAAAACGATACAGTGAAGTGTCATATTTGAACATATCAATAATGTTTTCAAGAAATCCCCTGTTCATGTAATCAGCTATCATCTGTAGCAGTTGGTCGTTTACTGAAAAACTGGTCATGAACATTACCTCCATAACAGTGATTATAAAATTATTATAATATTATGAGGTGTTTTTTTTAATCAATCCTCTCAAGAGGATTAAAAATTTTTATAGGATCTTCAGATAATTGACTGTCTTATTTTTTTATTGTTAAAGTTAATGACACTTTGTTGTTCCAATATAAAACACTCTTAAAAA
>JALUSH010000113.1 GCA_027016675.1 Thermodesulfovibrio sp. | reverse complement strand
TCTGTCTCAGGGTTCTGAGGAGTAATAACAGGAGTTTTTTTATTGTCAAAAAACCCGTGGCCTTCAAACGATTTGTAGTATGCCTTGATGGTAGCTCCTCTGCCATTAACGCCTTGCATATCGCAAAAACACTCTCTGAACGGTTTGATGCAGAACTCCATCTCCTGTATGTCTTTGATGTTGAACTACACAGGAGCCTCTTCAGAAAGCTTAAGGATTCGGTTACACGGATAGAGGGTTTCAATTTCAACTCTGAAGAGCAGGAAAGGATTCATGACGAGTTTATTGACCAGGGACTTGAACATGTGGGGAACCTGATAATTGACAGGGCAATGGAGGAATGTAATATTACCGTACAGAATGACCTTGAGGGCTGGGGGCCTGCCACCAAGGGGAAAATACACAAAAGTGTAATGGCAGGATACATCTACAGGACCATATCTGACTATGCAGGAGATGTGGAGGCTGATTTAGTATTCCTCGGGAGAACAGGCCGCCATTTTGTACAGGAGATAGACATTGGCTCTGTGGCTGAAAATGTTGTAAGGTTTTCGCCCTGCAGTGTCTTTGTAGCAGCCCACAGGGAGTTCAAGGGATGGGAGATTTAGAGAACAGGCCCTATATAGTTTCATGGAACCTGACAAAGAGGTGCAACCTTCTCTGCCCCCACTGCTATATTGACTCCACTGTGGATTCATCAAACGAGCTTTCAACAGAGGAATCTGTACTATTGATTGACGAACTCTCCTACCTGAATCATGATCTGATGCTTGTTCTAAGCGGCGGTGAGCCAATGCTCAGGCCTGATATATTAGAGATAGTCTCCTATGCAAATGAGGGCGGTTTTATAACTGTTATGGGTTCCAATGGGACACTCCTTGACCGGCATAGCATCATAGCCCTGAAAGATGCGGGACTCAAGGGAATCGGTATCAGCATTGACTCCGTCAAAAGGGAAAAACACGATGGCTTCAGGGGGCTAAATGGAGCATGGGATGCCTCCGTAGATGCGCTGAGATATGCTGCTGACGCAGGTATTGAGACACAGATAGATACAACACTTACTGACACAAACGCAGAGGAGATTGAGGAGTTTATTGAATTTGCGGTAGCTCTCAGGGCAAAGGCGATCAACTTTTTTTTCCTTGTTTGCACAGGAAGGGCAATGAGAACAGATATATCCACAGAGACGTACGAGAAGGCCCTCAAGCGTATAATGCATCTCTACAGAACAGAGAAGAGGGTCATGGTCAGGGTAAGATGTGCCCCTCATATATACAAGATGATCTATGAAAGTGGCTCACACCTCTATAAAGGCTCAAGAGGATGCCTTGCCGGCCGTCAGTATATGAGGATAGACCCCGAGGGAAATATTACACCCTGTCCTTATATGGATCTGAGTGTGGGCAATATAAAGGAAAGGTCATTGATAGACATATGGGAGAACTCAGATAAGCTCAATCTCCTGAGGCTGTCAAACTATGCAGGCAGATGCGGAATCTGTGGTTACAGGGAGATATGCGGAGGCTGCAGGGCAAGGGCTTTTGTAGAAACAGGGGATCTCCTTGGCGATGACAGCCTCTGTAGCTACAATCCCGTAAGGGGAGCCGTTATTACACCCGAGGATGGGTTTGATGGTACCCTTTCATGGGACCCAGATGCCGCGGAACGGGTCAGAAAGATACCAGCCTTTATGAGGGGTAAGATCGTCAGGATGCTTGAGGCAAAGGCATCTGAAAGGGGAATAGAGACAATAACATCAGAATTCATAGACAAATACAAGTCCAATGCTCCCCATGGAAGGCTTTCGGGAAAGCGCAAAAATCGTTCAAAAAGGAGACTACTGCAATAAATTAATAAAAGACCATAACAACCTGCTGGATAAAGGCTTTTACATCAGGCTCAAACATATCTGACAATTATATAAGGAAAGGAGGCATGATGAAGACCATAGAAAAAAAAGCGATTCCGGAGGTTTTTCTTCAGTGGCTTATCTCATCCAGGCTTGACTTCCTGGATGATATGTTACAGGGCAAACCCCTCCGTTACTTCTCTGCACACCTTCCTGTGATGGCCACCTGGAATGAGAATGAAAGATTCCCTGTGAACCTTACCGTAAAGGGGATAGGTCTTATCCCAAGGAATGATATTATCCAGGACTATATAGACCTCTTTGAGTCACTAAGTGCTGAGGCAAGAGCCAAGGACTGGAGGGAAAGTCTTTCAAGGAGGATCAATGCGATGAAAACACTTTACAGCGACGTGGAAAACTTTAATCCCCATGTACTGGGTGGACTTGAGATTTTTGGAGGTACTGCCCTTAAGAATCTTACAACCAATCCTTTTACAAGCCTCCTCTGGGTGGGTATGATGAAGCAAGATGAGGGTTTAAAATACATAAGCCTTCAGGTTAATGGAAAGGTGGAGATCCTGAATAAAGAGAATCTTTATTACAGATATCTCCTATCTGCAAGGAGGCTCTTTGAGTTTGACAGATTTCACCTCTTCCAGCCTGACTATCCCTTTGGATATCTCATCCATGTGCTGGAGGTGAGAGATAAATCCCCGTGGTCAAGACCCAAAAAACAAGATACTTAAAAAGCCTCAGATTTAAACTATTTTTGATCCTCCTCCTTGGAATCACACTGAGTGCAATTGTATTCTTCTATATTGAGATTACCACCTCGGAAAGAGAACTGAAGGAGAACCTGAATAAACACCTCCACAATCTATCATCCGTCATCTATACAATACTTGAAAACACTATGGCACAGGGGAGGAAGGACGAGGTTATGGTTAATCTAAAGGCACTTGCCGATAACAATCCCCTTATCGGTGAGATAAAGCTCCTTGATGATAAGGGGATAGCAAAATTCGAGACCAGAAAAGAATACTACGAACCAGCACAGATAGAGAGCCTCTCTTACCCTATAACACCAAAAAGTGTCTGCAAAAAATGTCATGGTGAAAAGAAGCTTATAGGATATCTGGAGGTCGGATTTGATGTATCAAGAGAAAAGAAGCGTCTTTCAATGGAATTAAAGAAACGCCTTTTCAGTTACTGGATACTACTGACAGTAATCCTTTCCTATGTATTTGTGACCCTTGAAAGGGGCGTTTTCAGACGGTTAAAGAATTTTGAAGATGCCATGGACGCTGTTGGTAGCGGGGATTTTCAGAAACAGATACCTATAGACGGTGAGGACGAACTCTCCATGATAGCAAACGCCTTTAACAGGATGTCTCAGAATATATTTCATATCAATAACAGTCTCAACATGTTTTCAACCTTTACCTTTTTAGTATATCAGCAGAAGACCGAGGAGGATGTCCTGAACCTGATAGTTGACTATATCGGTAATATCTTTCCTTCCTATTACGCAGAGGTATCCATCAAGAAAAACGGTGAGGATATAGTAAAAAGGACATCCCCCAGTGCTGAAAGAATGGGTGGATACACTGAACCCATATTGGTAAACAACAAAGAGGTGGGAACTATAAAGATATACAGTTCCAGGGAGTTGACAGACAATGAACTTTCTCTTCTTAAATTAATGGCCACGGTGGTCTCAAGGGCGATAGAGAAGATAAGAGACTATGAGCGGGTTGCAGAACTACAGGAAAACCTCCTTCACCTTGAACGTCTCTCCACTGCCGGAGTAATGCTTGGCAGCATTCTACATGAAGTAAATAATCCCCTGAGTGGAGTTGTAGGGTTTTCCGAACTTATTCTGCATGACCCTCATGACATGGACACCGTACGGAAGTATGCAAAAAACATCCTTGAGGCTGCAACAAGAATAAGCATAACCATTGACAATATGCTCAAATTCTTAAGAAAGAGCGGAAGGGAAGAAAGGATATCAGTGGATTTAAACGAGATAGTAAGGGTTGTTCTCAAGCTTAAAGAGATGGATTTCAGGAAAAAGAAAATAAAGGCGATAATCAGTCTATCAGAGGAACCCATAATCATAAGTGTCATCCCAAACCAGATTGAGCAGGCACTGTTGAATATTATCAACAATGCTGAGTATGCCATGTTCAAGGCCCACTCAAAGGGCACACTCCAGATCGAGACAGCAATGAAGGATAGAAGGGCAGAGGTTATAATCAGAGATGATGGCCCTGGAATGTCAGAGGAGGTGCTGAAG
>JALUSH010000112.1:10923-12186 GCA_027016675.1 Thermodesulfovibrio sp. | reverse complement strand
GTCAATCATAATTGTGAAAATAAATCATAAACAAGAAAGGAGGAGAGGCAATGCATGATTTTAAGCACCGGCTTAATCTTTTGAAGGGTGACAGAACAATAAAGGAGTTTTCAAAAATGCTTGATATTCCAGTGTCCACACTTCACTACTACCTGAATGGGAGGGAACCCTCACTTTCGTTTCTGATAAGGGTGTGTTCAAAGCTGAATGTGAATGAGGAATGGCTGTTAAATGGAAGAGGTCCCATTTACAGGACCGAGAAAGAGCACGATATACTTGAAGATCTGTGCGAGTTGTTCTCAAAATTCCTTGCAGAAAAGTGGAAGGTCTGGGACACAAAGGAAAAGATATTCTTTGAGTTCCTTGTTAAAAGATTGTTTCCGGACTTTGAACGCTGGCTTGCAGATAAGTTTTAAACATGAAGCATTAAAGTCTTCTGAATTAGCTTTAACCGAGCACCTGCCTGAAAATAATCATATCTGAATAATATCCATGTTGCATGATTTTCGATTAAAGCATTAATAAAATCAAAGACAAAGATAATCTTAACGAGTACCACGATCTGATGCCTGTTTGGATTAAAGTTTTTTCAATTCTGGACGATAAATAAAAATAAGATTGCAAAATTTCCGTGAGGTTATACTGGAATGCTTCTGGTAACGAGGTATGCAGGCTTTGAATTTTTTTTGGAACCTTGTTTCACAAAAAGGAATTATTTTCAATTTTGTGTAGATATCCTGGGTGACAAATTCCCTCTGTTCATGCCCAAGGCTGGTGTCAACTGTCCAGGAATTTCAGATATAACTTCAGGGCAGGATTGCAAAGAAGAAAGAGAGGTGTACTATTGTGAAGACATGTAAGAGAATAAACACTCCCTTAAAAGAAACAGTACTGGAATGCCTGTTCAGGGAGATCAGACCCAGGTTTACTTTGTTTGGTCTTGACCTGCCAGAGGATTCAGAAGGACTGCTTGAAAAAACAGAGACCATACTTTCAAAGATGTTTACAGGGGGTGATCAGGACAATGCAGAAGCCTTTTTGAAGGTGGCATTGATGTTTGACAATGATGATTTTATTGATGAGGCAATCTTTTATTACACACTCTCCATTGTACTTCATCCCATACCCGAGGCGATAAACAATTTAGCTTCAATGTATGCTGAGACAGGCAGGCTTCAGGATGCATTAAAGATACTGTTAGAAGGAAAAAAACAGTTCTCTGATAATGAGGATATCGAAAAAAATCTTGCAAGGTTGTTTTAC
>JALUSH010000112.1:4487-10913 GCA_027016675.1 Thermodesulfovibrio sp. | reverse complement strand
ATCTTAACCTTAACAATATGGGAGGTTCCTGAAAATGGCAACTTTAACTGAAGAAAGGAAAGGAGTATCAGGCAAGAAGCTTCTTGGTCCTTCTACAGATGGCAATGGAGGTACAGCTCCGAAGCAGAAAAAGAGGGACGATGCAAAAAGACTGGCACAGGACCGTGCAAGGGCAAGGACACTTGCCAAACAGCAGCAACTGGCTGAACGTATAGCTGCAGCCACGGAGGAGCTTGCAAGTGGTATTGAAGAGGGAAGCGGGGCGGCAGAAGAACTGAACAGAACAATGGAACAGATTGCTGCTGGCGCTGAAGAGGCAAGTGGTGCGGCGGAGGAGTCGCGGGCTGCGATTGTGCAGATAGAAAAGAGTGCTATTAATACATCTGAACTTGCCCAAGATACACTTAAGAAGGTTAATGATATCAAGGCGCTGATAGAAGACACGGCTACGGTTACAGAGACATTGATAAAGGGTGTTAATGATGCAGCAGAGGTTAATGATGAGACTGCTAAACTGATTGCAGAGCTTGAGCAGCAGTCTGATGAGATAGGCAATATTGTTCAGGCAGTGGTGAGAATTGCAGACCAGACAAACCTGCTTGCCCTGAATGCAGCAATAGAGGCTGCAAGGGCAGGAGAGCATGGCAGGGGGTTTGCCGTTGTGGCGGATGAGGTGAGGAATCTTGCTGAGATTTCGGAGAGAAGTGCCCGTGAGATCAAAGATGTTGTCACCGAGATACAGGAGGCGGTCAGAAAGGTTGTGGCAGAGGTGACGGAGATAGCAAAATCCTCAAGAGAAGAGGTTGAGAGAGGTAAACAGATAATGGAGGGTCTGCAGAAGATGTCCCATCTTGCAGATAGGTTTCAGAAGGCTACAGTTGAAATCAATCAGGTCGCGGATACAATACTGGAAGATGCCAAGGAATTCCTGAAGGGAGCAGAGAATGTGGCATCTGCTGCAGAGGAGCTTGCTGCCTCAGCAGAGGAAGCAAGAAAAGGCGCTGAGGAACAGACCAAGGCATTTTCAGAAATGTCCACAGCATCAACAGAACTTGCACAGGTTGCAGATGATCTCAAGAATGCAACAGACATGGAAAAGTCCTCTCAGGAGCTGGCATCACTTGCCGAAGAACTTTCAGCCAATATAGAGGAGACAGCCTCTGCATCCCAGGAGGTGGCCCAATCCATAGAACAGATAAAAGAGGGTGCAGAACTACAGGCTGAGGAGACAGCCCGGGGAGCAGAGCGAGCAGAGAGGCTCTCAGCAGCAGCAAAACAGATTGAGGAGCGGACAAACGAACTCTCCCAGCAGTGTAATGAGGTTATAGAGGTGATATCAATGAACAAGTCAAAGATAGAAGAGGTGATTGATAATATCAATAAGGCGGCTGAAGCTAATATGAAGGCAGTGGAAAGCATCAAGGCCGTTGAGGAAAGTACAAGAAAGATAGAAAAGACGGTTGAGGCCATAACAAATGTGACCATACAGACCAATATGCTTGCTGTAAGTGGTTCCATCGAGGCGGCAAGGGCAGGAGAGCATGGCAGAGGATTCTCTGTTGTGGCAGGAGACATAAGAAACCTTGCCAATGAGTCTGCTGAAAATGCTGACAAGATAAAGGACCTCGTAAGGGCACTCCAGTACAAGATTCTCAGATGTACTCAGGATATAGAAAGTGCAGCCAAGACAGCCCTGTCAGAGGCCCAGCGTGCCAGGGCAACCACTGAGAACCTTGTCAGGATGGATAGTGCAATGAACGATGTCACCAAGGCAATCGAAGATGTCCTGAATAATGCTACAGAATCACTAACTGCCATTGAACAGGCAAAGAAAGGAGTAGATCAGATTAATGCAGCAGCAGAAGAGTCATCAAAGGCAGTAGCAGAGGCAGCTATTGCCGCAGAGGAGCAGGCAAGGGGACTTCAGGAGCTTTCACAGGCAGTTGAAGAGATTGCATCTCTTGCCGATGAGATGCAGAGTATGTAAGGAGGTGGAAAATGTCAGCTATAGATGTTAGGGATGCAAAAGCTATCAATGAAGGACAACTGGTTACATTTGAACTGGGCAGCGAGGTCTTCGGGATAAATATTGAGAATGTAAAGGAGATCGTCAGATATCCGAAGGTGACATCCGTACCAGTAACTGCAGATTACCTGTCAGGACTTGCAAATTTGAGAGGGGTGGTCTTTCCGATTATAGATACAAGAGTAAGGCTTGGACTTGGCCACTCCATGATCACTGACAACACCCGCGTACTTGTAATTGATTCAGACTCCAGTTTAACAGGTCTTGTGGTCGATAGGGTCAGGGGAGTGGAGAGTCTGGAGGATGGTGTAATAAGTCTGCCGCCTGCTGTTTTGAACTCTGATGTGGATGCCCGTTATATAAAAAGCATTGTGGAACTTAACAAGAAAGACATAATCCTGGAATTAGACCTGGAAGTACTATGCGAAATCAGAGTCAACAGTAGCACGGATAAGAAGGAGCCATTAAAGGCAGCGGTAGAAGATGCCTCTGAAGCCAGAACCATTGATGAGAAACAGATTGTTACCTTTACGGTAGCAGGTGAAGAGTATGCCTTTCCTATTGATGTGGTTAAAGAGGTTTTAAGAGTTGGAGAAATTGTCCAGGTACCAAAAGCTCCATCATACATAGTGGGGATACTCTCCATACGGGACAATATTCTGCCAGTAATCGATATAAGAAAGGTTTTTGAATTACCTTCTCTCTCCGAGGAGTTGATTGGGTTTATAGATAATGCCGAGGCACAACACAGACTATGGGCAGATGAAATCAGGGCATCTTCTGGAAAGGCAGTTGATAATGTAATCCTTTCTGATTTAAATCACTGCCCTCTCAGTAGATGGATTGATAGTTTCAGAACCTCTTCCGAGAATATCTCCAGGCTTTTGCAGAACCTGAAGTCCCTTCATACACAGTATCACCATGTTATGAGTGATGTGGTTGGGAAAATAAAAAAGCATGCCACTTCAGGAGAATCAGATATTGATATGGACTACATACTCAGGAACTTCATCCAGTTAAAAGATGTATTGAACACAGTAAAAGAGGCAATTAAGTCCTCCATAGGAGAGGATCAACGAATCCTTGTTGTGGAGATTGGAAGGATATCTGTTGGCATACTTGTGGATAGAATACAGCAGGTATTGAGAATTCAGGAGACTTCCATAGAGGCTCCTTCTTCAATTCTGAGCACTGAGAAGGCTGATATGGTTAAAGGTATTGCAAAGCTTGACAATGGAAGCAGATTTATACTTCTGCTTGATGAGCAGAAAATCCTCTCTGAGGATGCCCTGCAGGATGTAATGGACATAGGAGATACAGTGGGCAATGAGTCCAGAAACATAGAAACTACCAGAGCAAAGGATATTGAGGAGATTCAATACGTAACATTTAACCTTGACAAGGAGGAGTTTGGTATAGAGATCAAAGAAATACAGGAGATAAACAGGCTTGATAGGATTACCTCCATACCCAGGTCACCGTCATTTATAGAAGGTGTTATGAACCTGAGGGGAAATGTGATTCCAGTAATAGACCTGAGAAAAAGATTTAAAATGGCCACTACAGAACATAATGATTCAACGAGGGTAATAATCATTAATATTGTGAATGAACTTACAGGGCTGATAGTTGACAGTGTGTCAGAGGTGATAAGGGTTTCCAGGACTGACATACAGCCTGCCCCTGACATAGTAAAGGATGACGTAAAATCCGAGTTTCTTAAAGGAATTGGAAAGTACAATAAAAGGATGTTTCTTATCCTTGATATCAGCAGGATATTAAGTAAGGAGGAGCAGCAGGAGCTTAAAGAGGTATCAAAGGAAGGAACAGGTTCTACAGAAGAAGCGTCTGAGAGAGTAGAGGCAATGACCCCGGACATGAACAGGGATTCCCAGAGGACAATGAAAACAAAGAAATTGAAAAAAGCAGAATAGAGGTATGAAAGGATGAAAAAGATCAGAGTTCTGGTTGTTGATGACTCTGCCTTGATGCGGAAGGCAATGAAGGAGATACTGGAGACTGACAGGGAGATAGAGGTAATAGCAACCGCAAGAGATGGAGAGGATGGTGTTGAAAAGGCAAGAGCACTGGAACCGGATGTGGTTACTATGGACATTAACATGCCAGGGATGGACGGTATAACAGCACTGCAGATTATAGTTTCAGAGGGTATATGTCCTGTTGTGATGGTCAGTTCACTTACTCAGGAGGGTGCTGAGATAACCTTTGAGTCTCTTGAATTAGGAGCCTTTGATTATGTGCCAAAGCCAGGTGGAACCATATCACTGAATCTGAAGAGGGTTTCTGATGAGATTATTAATAAGGTCAAGGCAGCAGCTAAAAATGGCGTTCTTGGAAGAATAAAAAATAGACTCAACAGGGTATCTGAGCGTCCCGGAAGATTGAAGACTGTTAGAGAGACCATACAGACAGGTGAGGTAACAAAGGCAGTGGCTATAGGAATATCAACAGGGGGTCCGAAGACCTTATTGGAGGTTATACCCGAGCTTCCTGCTGATCTTGGAGCAGCCCTTTTTATTGTACAGCATATGCCTGGAAACTTCACAGCCTCGTTTGCAAAGAGGCTTGATTCCTATGCCAGATTCCAGATAAAAGAGGCAACAGCAGGGGACGTTGTAATGAATAACTCTGGATACCTTGGCAGGGGTGGATACCATCTCCTTTTAAGACAGAAGTTAGATGGTCACAAGATAATTCGTCTTTCTACAAGACCAGAAAAACTCTTTATCCCATCCATTGATGTGATGATGGAGTCTGTATTGAGTGTGTTCGGAGAAAGAACCGTCGGTGTGCTTATGACAGGCATGGGAGATGATGGTGCAGATGCCATGGTGAGGATAAGAAAAAGAGGTGGTATTACGATTGCCGAAAGTGAAGAGACATCAATAGTATTTGGCATGCCTAAGGAGGCAATAGAACGGGGGGGAGCTGAGATAGTGGTGCCAAGCTACAGAATTGCAGAAGAGATAGTAAAGGCCCTGAAATCTTTGAATTAAGGAGGAAGAAGTGCAGGAGATTCTGGAAAAACTGAATAGTCCTGATGAGTCGGAAAGACTCTATGCAGTTGAGGATATTGCCTCATCAGATATGCCTGATGCAGGTGCCTATCTGACAGAAAGACTTGCATCAGAGGATTCACAGGTGGTACGTGATGCAATCGTATTTGCATTGAAGAGGCTTGACTGTGGCAGTGCCTATGATGCCCTTTTCAGGCTTTTCAGTTCACCTGATGCCTATCTCAGGAATGCAGCGGTTTCGATCTTTGGTACAGGCGGCAATGAGGCCATTGCTTATCTTTCTGCCAGTCTTGATCATTCAGACAAGGAGGTGAGAAAGCTTATCCTTGATTCCATGGTAGAAATTGGCACTACCGAGGCAAAGCTGGCAATCAGAGCAGGCCTTCACGACCCGGCACCTAACGTGAGAATAACAGCTGTAGAGTATCTGGGAAGACTGAAAGACAGGGAAAGTGTAGAAGATATGCTGTCACTGTTTAAAGAACAGGAAGAACCCATGCTGAGGGTATCAATAATTGATGCCCTGTTAGAGATAGATGACAGGGATGCCCTTAAAGAGGTACTGGGTATCCTGATGCCCTCAGAAAAAGAGACCGAGATTGATCCTCTGTACATTGCTCAATTGATAAGAGTTATGGCCCGGATTGCAGATGAGGATATTCTGGTAAAGATGCTCGGGCTTATTGATGATGCGACCCTTTATGCAGATGATATCATAAGTTCCATTACAGAGATATCCAGAAGAATACCCGGATTCAAAGACAGTAAGATATGCAAGGCCCTGACAGATATTGTCATTGCTGACAATGTGCGGGAAGACCAGCGTTACAAGGCTGCTGAGTTACTTGATAAATGTAGAGTCCTCTCTTCAGAAGAGCGTTTCAGAATAGGAACTCTTTTAATAACACAGGGCAACAGCATTACTGTTGCAGGTCTCAGGCTGATTGCTGGTAGCGGGCATCCTGATGCCCTTGAAAAACTTGAGGAGATAAAAGACAGCTCAGATGATGAACTCATAAGAGAGGTATGCAAGGAACTGATAGAATCCATTAATCAGGAGTATCCATGGAGATAACACTGGATGAGTTTGAAAGACTGAGTGATTTTATATACAGGAAGTCAGGAATCAGATTTGAACCAAAAAAGATATATTTTGTGGTAAAGAGGGTAGAGAAGAGAATGGATGCACTCGCCATGAGTAATTTTACAGAGTATTTAAGGTACCTGCGTTTTTCAGACAGGGATGGCAGGGAATTCCAGAATCTTGTTGATCTTTTAACGGTCAATGAAACCTATTTTTTCAGGGACTTTCCCCAGTTGCAGACCTTTGCTGAACACTGTCTTCCAGATGTGGTCAATAAA
>JALUSH010000112.1:0-4477 GCA_027016675.1 Thermodesulfovibrio sp. | reverse complement strand
GGTCAGCAGGATGTTCAACAGGTGAAGAGCCCTATACCCTGTCAATAATCCTGTATGAAATGCTTGATGACATAAGGGAATGGGATGTGGAGATTCTGGCAAGTGATATCGACAGGCACGCACTTGAGAGGGCAAAAAGAGGTGTGTATGAGAGACGAAGCATTAAAGATGTTCCCTCAGAGTATCTGAACAGATATTTCCTGAGTCATTCCAATGGAAGTTTTGTGATTGGTGAAGAGGTGAAGTCCATTGTAAGGTTTGAACATCTGAACCTGTCAGACAGGATGGCTCTAAGAAAATGGAGAGGTTTTGATTTTATCTTCTGCAGGAATGTCCTGATTTATTTTGATGATGTATCAAGGAAGCAGGTGGTTGATCATTTCTATATCGCCCTGAACAGGGGTGGCTATATCTTCCTTGGTTCCAGCGAATCCATAGGCAGGATAACAACTGCTTTCAAGATGAAAAGAGCAGATAACTATATAGTCTATTGCAAGGAGTGAAGGCATGAAACTTAGAAAGATACTGGTTGTTGATGATTCCCCAGTGGTAAGAAGTTTCCATATCAACATCCTGAAGACCGCTGGATTCCAGGCTGACGGAGCCTCTGACGGTGTGGATGCCCTGGAGAAGGCCCTCACAACAGACTACGACATAATACTGTGTGACATAAATATGCCCAATATGGATGGTCTGACATTCATTCGGAAATACAGAGAGGAGGAGAAAGAGACACCCATCATAATCATTACAACACAGGAAGAGCATGTCAACAGACAGAAAGGATACGAGGCAGGTGCCAATCTTTACATTGTGAAACCTGTAAAACCATCAACATTGACTTTACATATAAAGATGTTATTAGGAGGTTAAAAATGACCGTCAGAAGAAGAACGGGCAGGCTTTCAATAACACTGCATGGTGAATCCACCATAATGAATGTAGAGGATGCCACGGGAAAGATTAAGAAGGCCCTTAATGGCAAGACGAAAGGGATAAGCCTGAACATCAAAAATATCAGAGAAACAGACACATCCTATCTACAGATGCTTATCTCCTTGAAGAAAACCGCCTCTCACAGGTCAATTCCTTTTGAGGTACGCGGAGAGTCAGAGGCATTCAGCAGGATTTGCAGACTCTATGGTCTGGATGGCGTATTTTGTGCAGGGGAGAGTGATAATAATGGGTAAAAGGATTCTTGTAGTTGATGATGCTGTCTCCATGAGGGGGCTGGTTTCAATTACCCTCAAGAAGTCGGGTTATGATGTTATAGAGGCCTCTGACGGAAAGGATGCATTAAACAAACTCAACAGTACCCGGGTAAATCTGATAATAACGGATCTGAATATGCCCAATATGGATGGAATTGCATTGATCAAGTCCGTAAAGGCCATGCCTGGACATAAATTTGTCCCAATAGTAATGCTCACAACAGAGAGCCAGGAATCAAAGAAGAGGGAAGGACAGATGGCAGGTGCAAAGGCATGGATCGTAAAGCCTTTCAAACCTGATTCACTTCTTACAGTTGTGAAAAAGATCATAGGTTAAATTCGGGAGGAAGCTATGGATATTGACATTGAACAATACAGGATTCAGTTCTATCAGGAGGCAAGGGACATACTTGACACAATTAACGAGGATATCCTGAAAGCAGAGGCAAATCCGGATGACAGGGAACTGCTCAACTCCATATTCAGAGGGATTCATACCATAAAGGGTAGTGCAGGAGGTTTTGAGCTTAACGAGCTCTCAGAGTTTGCCCATCATCTTGAAGGGCTACTGGATGCCCTCAGAAGTAACAAGATTCGTATCAGTGCAGAGCTTGTTGATCTCATTCTTGAAGGATGCGATTATATTTCCACAATGATTGATATCTGCGAAAAGAAAGAAAAGCCAGAGGTCAACAAGGAACTTGTGGAGAGATTCTGTTCCTTTTATATAGGCGTGGACAGGGAGGAAAAAGACAGTCCATCTTCAATCACTCAAAAAGATAAAGGCATGGAATTAAATCTTCCTGAAATTGATGGAGGTATAAAAGATACCCTCTTTTCATATCATAAAAAAGGATTGAATACCTATATGGTTGACCTGAAATACTCCTCTGAGATCTTTGAGAATGGCTATGATCCAGTTGTTCTTCTGCAGAATATCTATGACCACAGTGAACTATATATTGCTGTAACAGATCATGCTACTCTGCCTCTGATAGAGGAGTTTAACCCCCTGCAACTGTATCTAAAACCTACTGTGTATCTGGCCACAAAGCTTTCAGAGGATGAAATCAAAGACCTTGCCTTTGATCCATCACTTATAGATGTGAAACTCCTGGCCCCCCTGTTAGATGTTGAAACAGAAAATGACAGAGAAGAGGAATCAGTGGATGAGAATGTTCTCAGGGAATTCATAGCAGGTGTTGATGAAATGATTGAGACACTTGAGAGGTCTATTATTGATTATGAAAAAACAAATAGTTCTGATGCCCTTAACGAGGTTTTCAGGATAGTACACACAATAAAAGGCGATGCCGACTATATTGGTCTTAAAAAGATGACAGAGTTTGCACATACCCTGGAGAGTCTTCTTGATCGTTTACGTAGAGGAAGCATAAAGAGAAGTTCCAAAAGTATAGATATCGTCCTGAAAGCAGTGGATGAACTAAAGGGTATGATAAGGTTGCTCAGTGAAGGTAAAAGGGTTTTCACAATGCCATCTACGTACCAGACAATCAAGAGCTTTCTTGATGGAAAAGAGGAGATAGTCTCAACAGGTCTGCCAGGCAAGGCGAATATCTCTGAAGAAACAGAAAAGGTGTTCATGGAACAGATACAACAATGCAGCGAGATTCTGTCCATGAATATATCCCAGATTCCGCTGGATGCAACCCGTACAAGGATTATAAAGAGATCCCTGGAGACCCTTGGGAGGTCGTCAGGGTTTATGGGAATTACACCTCTGTCAGTACTTGTTGATAAGGGACTTCATTTACTTGAAAAGGGAGCATATGAGGAGTTTGTACATATAGGTGAGGAGATTATAGCCTTTATTGCAGGACTTGAAAGAGACCCTGCACGATTGGGGGAGATACTTATTGATGAGGGTAAGGTTAGCCCATCTGATGTCCAGGAGGCACTGGCCAAACAGAAACCACTGGGAGAGATACTTGTGGATGATGGCAAGGTTTCTGAGAAGGATGTACAGAGGGCATTAAAGAAACAGGAGGTTATGGCTGCTGCAGGACAGTACAGGCAGGGAGCAGGGGCTGAACAGGCAGTAAAAACAATGCGCGTTGATGAGCACAAGATTGACAGGTTTACCAATATGATAGGCGAACTGGTTGTGGCCAGGAACACTTACCAGTATTTACTGACACAACTGAACAATACCGAGAGGATAACCCCACAGGTTCTGAAATCCTTAAAGGACAATCTCTATCTCTTTTCAAGGGTTACAAATGATATGCAGCAGGAGGTCATGTCTCTGAGGATGATCCCCATAAAAGGAATATTCAACAAATTCACCAGGATTGTACGTGATATTTCAAGGAAGCAGCATAAATTCATTGAATTGATAACTGATGGGGAAGAAACCGAGATTGACAAGAAGGTGGCTGATATGCTCTCAGACCCTCTTTTGCATCTGGTACGAAATGCCTGTGACCATGGAATAGAATCTCCTGAGGAAAGGAGGGCTGCAGGTAAACCTGAAAAAGGCACAGTGGTTTTGAGAGCAGCACAGGAGGGGAGTAACATTGTCATAAAGATAATTGATGACGGCAGGGGCATTGATCGCGAGAAGCTGTACCAGAAGGCCCTTTCAATGGGCATGGATGTTAGATCACCGGAAGACGAGCAGCTCCTTGATCTTATCTTCATGCCAGGTGTTACAACAAGGGATTCTGTATCTGATATATCCGGCAGAGGCGTGGGCATGGATGTAGTAAAGACAACGGTTAGCTCCCTTGGAGGAAGTATCAGGGTTGTGTCAGAACATGGGCATGGAACAGACATAACCCTTACAATACCCATGACGATAGGGATAACAGTGGCTTTGATGGTTGAGGTGGGAAGAGAGGTTTACGCTATACCTATGGATTATGTGGTTGAAACGGTTAAGTGCTCACCTGCCCTGTTACGGAGAATTCATGACCGGATGGGCTTTCATTATAGAGGAGAGATTTTACCAGTTGAGCATCTTAAGAGCTTGCTCAGTGGTATGAAAGAAATCAGCAATGGAAAGTATTTTGACAGGATGGATGCAGATGCCAATTCTGAAATATCCATTGTAATCATGACGATAAACAGGGGCAAGTTTGGTGCCATTGTTGACAGATTGGTGAAAAACATGGAGATAGCCATCAAACCTGTGCCTGACAGCCTCAGCAACATAGAGGTAATTAACGGGGTAAGTGTTCTTGGTGATGGTCGTGTGGTGCTTGTGTTGAACCCCGAGAAACTTGTTTAGGAGGCATATATGTATA
>JALUSH010000111.1 GCA_027016675.1 Thermodesulfovibrio sp. | reverse complement strand
CTGCATGATTGAGTATAAAAAATCGTGTGATGCTGGTCTGTAAAGTTTTTGATTGAGAACAGAGAAAATAATATAAAATACCACAAAAGGAGGAGAAGGCCATGACACTTATTGAGATTATCAGGAACACGATGCTTGCAGGTTTTGGCGCCCAGGAAAAGATAAGGGAATTAGTAGATGAGCTTGTAAAGAAAGGTGAACTCAGTGAATCACAGGGCGCAAAGCTTGTTAAAGAGTGGACCGAGAGGGCAGAGAAAAGCACCGAGGATGTAACAAAAACCCTCTCAGACATTATTGCAAAGAGTCTTGAGAAGATGAATCTGCCCACAAAGGATGATATTGACAATATAGACAAAAAGCTCAAAACACTCTCTGCAAGGGTCAAGAAACTGGAAGAGGCCATCACAAAACAACCCTCAGAAGAATAACTCAGTTCACGGAAACCAATAGATGTTACTTGAAATACTGAGATTCAAACGGTTCTATAAAAACATAAATAGAGTCCGTCAGATAGTTAATGTCTTCATAAAACACGGGTTTGGTCACTTCATAGAGCAACTCAACCTCCACAGGGTATTACCGCTTCGAAAACGAATTAAAATACTGGGTGTGCCACCTGTAATGCCTTATACAATACCTGAGAGGCTGAGACTTGCCTTTGCTGAGCTGGGGCCATCCTTTATAAAACTCGGCCAGTTGCTCGCCTCCAGGCCCGACCTTATAACCAAGGCCTATGCTGACGAGTTTAAAAAACTACAGGATGAGGTCCCCCCCTTTCCCTTCGAGGAGGTTCTGAAAACCATCAACGAGGAGATGGGGGTTGATCCCTGGGAGATTTTTGATGATATAGAAAAAACTCCTGTGGCTGCTGCCTCAATTGCACAGGTTCATCATGCCACTCTGAAGGATGGCTCTCCAGTTGTTATCAAGATTCAACGTCCAGGCATAGAGGAACAGATTGAGACAGATATATCCATCCTGAAGACCATATCAAGCCTTATGATACGCTATATGCCCGAGACAGAGTTCT
The DNA here is from genome assembly GCA_027016675.1 of Thermodesulfovibrio sp. Classification (GTDB taxonomy): domain Bacteria; phylum Nitrospirota; class Thermodesulfovibrionia; order Thermodesulfovibrionales; family JdFR-85; genus JAADHP01. The sequence continues at coordinate 11,175 of JALUSH010000111.1, read as the reverse complement.
TCAATCCACGAGGGATTGTTGAGGAGTTTTCAAGAACCATTACCCGGGAGCTTGATTTTACAGAAGAGGCGAAGAATATGTGCAGGTTCAGGCGTAACTTTGCAAATAACTCTCATATAGTTATTCCAAGGCTTTATCCTGATCTTGTTTCAAGAAGAATGATCGTGATGGAGAGGATTGACGGTGTGAGGATTGACAATATTGATGCTATAGAGGAAATGGGGTTGAACAGAACAGAACTTGCCCGAATTGGTATTGATGCCTATTTCAAGATGTTTCTCGAGGATGGGTTTTTTCATGCAGACCCTCATCCAGGAAACATATTTGTGATGCCTGATGGAAGAATCGGTCTTGTTGATTTTGGCATTGTAGGCTGGCTCACACCCGACATAATGGAAAGTATTGCTGCAGCACTGGTAGCACTGGTTAAGAAGGACTTTGATGCCCTTGTTGACCAGTATATAAATCTTGGTCTCGTAACAGAGGATGTCGATCTCGAATCTTTTAAACGGGAGTTCAAGAACGATATAAGAGACTTTCTCATTCCTCTTTACGATCTTACACTCTCTGAAATAAATATTGCCCAGTATATGGATACGCTGCTACATATGGCGATAAAATACAAGCTCAAGATACCTGCCGATCTGTTACTGCTTGATAAATGCCTTCTTATACTTGACAGCATTGGCAGGGAACTTGACCCCAATTTCAATTTTATAAGCATTGCAGAACCCTATGCAACAAAGCTTATAAGAAGCAGATACAACCCAAAGAGGCTGTATGAAAAGATGGAACGTCAGATGAACGAGTTCACCAGCTTTGCCGTTACCACTCCGAAGCAACTACAGATTCTTCTCAGGAAGACATTAAAGGACGAACTACATCTAAAGTTGACCCATACTGGAATGGATCGATTTATACGAGATATAGATCGATCCACAAATCGTCTCTCTTTCAGTATAGTGATTGCCGCCATTATTTTAAGTTCTTCAATCCTCACGCTTTCCGGTACTGGTGGCAGGATATTTGATATTCCCCTCTTTGGCCTCACAGGATTTATTATTGCCTTTGTCATGGGATTATGGCTGCTCATATCAATCATACGTTCAGGGAGGCTTTAGATGGACACCCTCAGGGTGGGGCACCTGTCAACGCTTTATCACACCTCTATAGTAATACAGGCCATGCCAGAGATAATGAAAGACCTTTCTTTGAAAATAAGGTGGACGCTTTTTGGTACTGGACCTGCCATTGTTGAGGCCTTCCAGAGAGATGAAATAGACCTTGCCTATATAGGACTTCCTCCAGCAGTTATAGGGATATCAAGGGGGGTGGATATCATATGTGTTGCAGGCGGGCATGTGGAGGGCACTGTTATATCTTCACATAGTAAGGTAGTTGGTTATCCTGAAACCAAAGATCTCCATTATATACTTTCACAGTTCAAGAGAATCGGTGTTCCTGGTAAGGGATCCATCCACGACATCATAATTACTGATCTTATAAACACCCATGGTGTTAAGGCAGAGATATTGAACATGGCATGGGCAGATGAGGTGCTCGAGGCATTCATATATGGCCATGTGGATGCTGTTGTGGGAACTCCTGCCCTTGCGGAGGCTGTTATTTACTATGGAGGCGGACGGATTGTTTATCCTCCTAACAGATTATGGCCTGACAATCCAAGCTATGGAATCCTTGTAAAGAGGAGGCTGTTAAAAGCGTATCGGGATTATATAAAGGAGTTTCTTCTGTTACATGAGAGGGCCTCATGGCTGATAAGAAATAAACCTGTAGATGTGGCTACTTCTGTAGCAGAGCTATTAAGATTGGTGGATAAGACGTTCGTTCTGGAAACCCTGCTGATTTCGCCTCATTATTGTGCAGATATTACCGAGGGATACATTAACTGTACAATGAAGCTGACAGAAAGGATGAACTTACTCGGGTATATAGACAGGGAGTTCAAAGAGACCGATATTTTTGATCTGGAGATTATAAGAGAGATTCATCCTGAGGCAGACCATTACAGAGAGGCTGTTAAAATCTGATGTGGATTTTGCAGGAGAGACTGATGTAACAAAATACCACACATGGACAGCACTATCCACCCTGCCTGCAAAACACGTCAATACATTGACTATAAGGATTACCGGTTCCGTTAAAATCGTATTGATATTTAGGAAAAAATCATTTCCAGCCTCACCTAAAAACCTGGCATAAATATTGTATGTTTATTCTTTGGTGCTCGCACTGAGCACAGGGGAAAATACAAAGAATCAGACCTCATTATCATTTAAGGAGGTGAGGCAGCGAGGTGTACCCCTGAGAGGTATTAACAGGCGTCTTACATTTCTGGCACTCCTCATAGTGACGGTTGTTTTAGTGATGGCCTATCTTTATGAAGGCACCCAGCATCAAAGGTTGAATGAGGAGATTATCAGGGGTGTTATAGAATCTCCCCAGGGACCAAAGGTCTTACTTAAAGAATTTATTATAAGAAAGATGAAGGAGGGGGATATTAAGGATTTAAGAGAGGATCTATTGGTCATCCAGAGGCTTGGTTTTTTGCAGCATATATGTATCTATGACAGTTCTGGTCGTTTGTGGTTCCGTTCAGGAGTTCCTCCCATGCGTCTTCCTGTATTTAATAACAGGGATTTGGTTTGTACCTCATGCCATGGATATAAGAGGAAATATAACCCTGACAACTTTATTTTTGCACTCCAAAATGAACCTGAATGTCAGAGTTGTCATGACAATTCAAAAGAGATTCTTGGTTATATATATGGCCGGCTGATAATACCTGGCATGAATTTGTTTGAGCAAGGTGAGAGGAGACAGTATCTTTTCATCTATTTCATAATAGGTGCAATAGTTCTATTCATCGGTGGTGGGTATATCCATTATTACATTGTAAGAAGACTACAGGCAATCAACAGGGCCATAACCTCCTTTGATGCAGGCCACTGGCAACCAGTGAAGGATAGGTTTGATGATGAGATAGGGGAGATATCAAGATCCTTTAATAAGATGGCAGAACGGATCATTTCTACACAGGCTGAGTTGAATGAATCAAGGGCATATCTTAAGAATCTGCTTGACAATATGACAGACATGGTTATTGTTATAGACAGGGAGCATAAGATCAGATATGTAAACAGGGCAACCCTTGAGTTCCTGAGGAAAAAGGAGACAGAGATTATTGGCAGGGAATGCCACAGGGTGTTTCATGACAGCCCTGTACCATGTTATCTGAGGAGAGGGCCTGAAAGGGATGAGTGTGGTTTTCTTGCTGCCTTCAAGGGCAGGAGGGGTAGCTCTGTACATAAGCACAGGACTGAAAAGGGTAATACATATATCCATGTCCAGTATATACCCTTTTATCAGGAGGGGAAAATTCTTTATATGATCGAGATGGCAAGGGATATTACAGAGACCTATAAACTGAATGAAGAGAAGAGGATACTTTCGGAGTACAATGCAGTATTACAGAATGTTACAGATATGTCTTCTTTTGTTGACTGGCTATCAAGACTTGGCAGGATGGAACTCAAGGCTGAAGGGTGTTCTCTCTTTATTTATGATAGAAAGACTGAGAGGCTAAAACTGTTGAATAGAGATAGTGTTGACCCTGCACTAAGAGTTCACATAGAAGAAATGGAGCTTGATGAATGTGTGTCCATCCATGCCATTGAAAGTGGAGAGCCTTTTGTGGCCGAAAGACCTGAAGAGTTCCCTGAAGGCAGGTTAAAGGCATTACTAAGAGAAGCGGGTGTAAATCAGATAATAAGTATACCCATTAAAGAAGGTAGCAGAGTTGTGGGAGTTTATAACCTTGCCTACAAAGAGGCATTTCATTTCAGAAAGGAGGACAGCCAGTTCTTTGCTCTCCTGATGGAAACAATAAACAGGGTTTACCAGAGGATCAGGCATTATGAGGAGATTAAGGAACATGGAGAGCGATTAACCACCATTATTGAGGTTGTTAACACCATAAACAGAACCAGTGGGTATGATGATGTGCTTGACAGGCTTACCTTTTCAGTGAAGAGGATCCTTAATTCTCACATTTCAGGTGTTCTGCTTTATGACAAGGATAAGACATCATTGCATGTTTCATCCATCCAAGGTGTGGATATGCCCCTTGAAAGTCTGCCTGTTATCCCTGTTAAAGCCTTTAATTTAAAGTTTTCAAGGATGGAAAATAGTTTTTCCAGTATCAATCTGTTTAAGAATGAAAGATGGCGTCCTCTTAATGATATTGCAAGACTTCATGGTTTCAAATCCTTTTATGCAAGGGTTTTATTTTCAACAAAGAACGAGAAACTTGGTATACTCTTCAGCCTCTGGCGGGATGAATATCTTCCAAGCCTTGAGGATATTGCCTATTTCAATATATTCTCTGAACATGCAGAGATAGCCCTTGAAAAGGCACTCCTTCAGGCTGAGATAGAAAAGGAAAAAAACAACTGGGAAAACACCTTTAATTCTTTCTCAGATCCTCTGTTCATAACAGACAGGTCTTTCAATATAATAAAGCATAATAAAGCCTTTGCAGAGTTTGTAGGGGCATATAATCTATTGGGAAAGAAATGTTACGAAGTGGTTCATGGTACAGAAAGACCTCTGGCTGATTGTCCACACTATGAAACAATACTTCACAAAAGAACAGCAGTAAGGGAGTTTTACCAGAAGGAAACTAATCGGCACCTTGTTTATACCACAGCCCTGATTAAAGGCATGGAAGGAGAATATAGAGTCGTTCATCACATAAAGGATGTGAGTTTTCTGAAACAGCTTGAGGATGAGAGGGACCGTCTCCTCCATCAGCTTGTACAGGCACAGAAGATGGAGGCAGTGGGTAATCTTGCAGGAGGCATTGCTCATGATTTTAATAATATACTTACCGGAATTCTGGGACATGCTGAACTTGCAGAGATGAAACTGAAGGACGACTCCATCAGGGAGAACCTTGCAGTAATAAAGAAGGCTGCAGAACGTGCCAGGGATTTTACTAAACAGTTGTTACTCTTTGGAAGAAAGGCTCCCCTCGAAAAAAAGGTCCAGGATCTCAACAGAATAGTTAAAGAATCCATGAAGCTGATAAATAGACTTATTGGTGAGGATATAGAGCTTGAATTTGCACTCCATGAGGAGTTGCTCTATGTTGATGTGGATGCTGCACAGATTACACAGGTGATAATGAATCTTGCAGTGAATGCCCGTGATGCAATGCCTTATGGTGGGAAACTCACTATAAAGACAGGAAGAAGAGAGAATAATGAAAAAAAGGGCAGGTATGCACTCATTGTGGTTCAGGATACAGGAACTGGGATTCCGGAGGATATAAAAGACAGGATATTTGAACCCTTTTTTACAACAAAACAAGAAGGCAGAGGTACCGGGCTTGGTCTTAGTGTGGTATATTCCGTTATTGACAGGCATGGCGGTTATATAGAGCTGCGTTCATCTCCTGATAACGGTACCACCTTTGAGGTCTATCTGCCAGATGTGGACGTGGAGAGAGGATATTCTGTTCAGATGAGAGAAGACGAGAGTATGCCAGGGGGGAATGCGTCCATTCTTTTGGTAGATGATGAGGAGATCATAAGGGATACAGGTAAGATGATCCTTGAGAGCCTTGGTTACAGTGTAACCACTGCAAAAAATGGGAAAGAGGCGCTCGAGATATATAAGAACTCAGGAAATGGCTTTGATCTTGTTCTGTCTGACATGATAATGCCTGAGATGAGGGGAACAGAGCTATACAGAGAACTCTCAAAAATCAGACCGGATGTAAAATTCATATTGATTACAGGCTATGGTAGACACCAGATAAGCTCTGATGTGAGAGATCGTATAAGGGCTGTAATTGAAAAACCCTTTAATATCAAGGAAGTTGCCTACAGGATCAGAGATGTCTTGGATGGACGGATTTAGACCTGTGTGATATTTTATAGTGACGGGTTCAGGGTTTAAGGCCTGAGAGGTTTTGTTTTATAATATATTCATGAAATTACTCCTCCATATCTGTTGTGCCAACTGTGCACTCTATCCTGTAAAGACTCTTCAGAGCAGAGGAATCGAACTCTACGGACTGTGGTACAACCCCAATATACATCCCTATACAGAGTACAGGATGAGGCTTGATGCTCTAAGGCAGCTTCAGGAGTTGTGGAAACTGGACATTGAGTACAAAGACCACTACGGGCTTAAGGAGTTCATTCAGCGTGTGGTCTATGATGAAGAGAACCGTTGTCAATACTGTTATATGATGCGTCTTGAAGAGACTGCAAAAAAGGCAAAGGAGATGGGGCTTGATGGATTTTCAACCACCCTCCTTGTAAGTCCTTACCAGAAATTTGATAAAATTATAGAGACAGGCAGAATACTTCAGGACAGGTATGATATTGAATTCGTACAGGAAGACTTCAGACCTGGCTGGAAAGAAGGTGTGGGCATATCACGGGGGCTTGGATTGTACAGACAGAAATACTGTGGTTGTATTTATTCTGAGATGGAGCGGTACTGTAAGAATAAGAGTAAGAAATAATAAAGTAGGTAGCTGGGTGGAGAAAATAATTATTACATGGAACCCTTTGGTCAGATAGGTAAATTTCTGATAATCACAGGGGTGATAATAATACTCCTGGGAGGATTGTTGTTTCTTGTGGGCAAGATACCCTTTATCGGAAGACTGCCTGGTGATATAATAATTGAAAGGAAGAATTTTACATTTTACTTTCCACTCGGAACAAGCATCCTTCTTAGTATAATACTCTCCCTGCTTTTATGGTTATTGAGCAGAAGATGATCTTTTTATCAGAGGTAGATTTTAGATGTCACAAAAAGGCTCTGTTTTTTATAATTTTTAAATCCTATTGTATCAATGGGATGATGAACCACCTCTGCCTCTCTAAAAATAAAAATTCAGGTCTATAAGTTATGCGTGTTGATTTATTTGATTTTGAGTTGCCGGAGTCAATGATAGCACGGCACCCCTCTGAGAGGAGGGATGCATCAAGGCTACTTGTATTAAAACGAGGCGGCAGAATTGAACACAGACGATTCCGTGATCTTGTGGAATATATCAATGAGGGCGATCTTCTTGTATTAAACAACTCAAAGGTTGTGCCAGCAAGACTGACAGGCAGAAAAACCACAGGTGGAAGGCTTGAGATACTACTTGTAAAAGGAATAAATGCTAACACCTATGAGATACTTTCAAGAGGTGGTTACAGCGGCAGGCTATTCTTTGAAGACGGACTGGTGGCAGAGATAGAAAGAGGAGCAATAGCACGGTTTAACAGGACTGACATAAGAGACTATCTTTACAGATATGGCAAGATGCCCCTTCCACCATATATAAAAAGGCAACCTGATGAGAACGACAGGTTGTGGTATCAGACCATTTATGCGGAAAGGGAGGGCTCAATAGCAGCACCCACTGCTGGGCTTCATTTTACAGAAGAACTCCTCTCACTTATAGAGAAAAAAGGAGTTATAATAAAAAAGATAACCCTGCATGTGGGTATAGGAACATTTAAACCCATAAGGACTGATAAGATTGAGGCCCACAGGATGGATTCTGAGGAGTTTGAGGTTTCATTAGAGGTTATAGATATGATAAGAAAGGTTAAGGAGAAGAGGGGACGTGTCTTTGCTGTTGGCACTACTGTAACAAGAACTCTGGAGTCCATTATGAGCGGTTGTTGTAGTGTTATCAGTAGAAATGGTAAATTGACAGGTTCCACAGAGCTTTTTATCTACCCTGGATATCGGTTCAGGGCAGTGGATGCCCTTATAACAAATTTTCATCTTCCGAGATCCACTCCCCTCATGCTGGCTTCAGCCTTTGCAGGAAGGGAGAGATTATTGAGTGCCTATGAGGTGGCAAAGGCGGAAGGATATAGATTTTTCTCCTATGGCGATGCTATGCTTATAATATGAAAACAAGATACTCCAGAAGGATACCCTTTGACATATTCTCTGGCAAGGTGATACTTATCATACTGCTATTCATTGTAAGCTCGCTGAGCTTTGTCCTTGGATACTATGTGGGCAAGAACTCTGGAACTGGAGAAACCATAATAACTGATAGTTCCTACACGATATCGGATAAGCAGGAAAAAACAGTCACTGTTACACCTCTTGATGCTGAGAACAAAAAGGAGCCTGTAAAGGAGTATATACCTCAGAAGAAGACAGAGAAGAACTCCATAAAAAGTGCCATGGAAGGTGATGCAAAAAATACAGAATCAAGGAGACAAGTAACAAAGAAGGCCGTAGAGCACAAAACCTCAAAGAAAGCAAAATCCCGGCGATCCTCTGTTTCAAGGATTTATTATTCCATTCAGGTAGGTGCCTTTAAGTCAAAAGCACAGGCTGAAACAGTAAAAAAGAGGCTTCAGAAGAAGGGATATCATGTAAGTATTGCAAAAAGCACTACAGACAAGACACTATATAAAGTAAGACTGGGAAGGTTTAAAAACAGGGAAGATGCAAAGGTGTTTTTAAGAAAGATAAAAGACAGGGAAAGGCTTGATGGCATTATTGTCAGGAGCGAGGGTTAAATGAGTGAGATAATACTTGAAAAGGAGATGCAAACCCACAGTGAGGCGGACATTTTTTTCTCAGGGCTTGACAGGAGCCTCAAGCTTATAGAGGATGAACTGGGTGTAATTATATCCACAAGGGGAAACAAGATTTTTATCAAAGGTCCCGAGGATGCAGCCCACAGGGCTGAAAGACTTGTTGACGAGATAAGGGAGCTTAACAAAAAGGGGTTCATATTGAAACCCGAAGATATACGTTTTGCTGTATCCTCTATATCAAGGGGTGAGGAGACCTCACTGAAGGAGCTCTTTTTGAATAATATACCTGTTTCCTCAAAAAAGAGGTTTATAATACCAAAGACAGAGACCCAGAGGGCTTATATTAATGCAATACGTGAATATGATATTGTCTTCGGGATAGGCCCTGCTGGAACAGGCAAGACCTATCTAGCAATGGCAATGGCAATAAACGCCCTGATAAAAAAGGAGGTAAGCAGGATAGTGCTTGCAAGGCCGGCTGTTGAGGCTGGAGAGAGGCTTGGCTATCTGCCCGGGGATATGTATGAAAAGGTCCATCCTTACTTGCGTCCCCTTTATGACGCCCTTTATGATATGATGGATTTTGAAAAGGCCTCCAGGTTAATAGAGAAGGGGGTTATAGAGATAGCTCCCCTTGCCTTTATGAGGGGCAGGACACTGAATGACTCCTTTATTATACTTGATGAGGCACAGAATACCACTTCAGAACAGATGAAGATGTATCTCACAAGGCTTGGTTTCAACTCAAAGACAGTAATCACCGGTGATGTCACACAGGTTGACCTTCCTCCGGGTAAGTCCTCAGGACTCATCGAGGCGGAACGGATTCTGTCAAATATTAAGGGGATAAAATTCATATACTTTACTGAAAGGGATGTGGTAAGACATCGCCTGGTACAGGAGATTATAAAGGCCTATGAAAGAGAAGAAAAACGGAAAGAGGATAGAACTGAAGGAGAGTTTGCAGAAAAAGCCTGAGGTTCCCGAGATTTATATTAAAAAACTTCCGCTGGTATTACTTTTCGGACTTCTGACCTCTGTGGCTGTTTCAAAGGCATTAACCCTACAGTATATTGCTGGTGGGTTTATTATCTCTGGCATTCTTTTCTTGATATTTTACCGTGATATCATCAGGTACAAGCCTGATTATTTGAAGAACTACAGGATGTTACTGCTTCTGGGTATCCTGTTAATATTCACTGTCACCACAGGAAAGCTGTTCCAGTATTTTTTCCAGAAGTTTACCATTGGGCTTGGCACGGTTCCTTTTGGGACAGCCATCTATGGAATGCCCATTGCTGCAGGAGCCATACTTATCACATTAATCTTTGATTTCCATACAGCCATTATATTTTCCTTCACAGTGAGTCTGCTCACGGGGCTGTGGGCAGAGACACCTCTTTATCCTGTGTATGCTTTTGTGGGAAGTCTTGTTGGTGCATTCTCAGTGATGCGCTGCAAGAAACGGTCAGATATCCTAAGGGCAGGTCTGTATGTGAGTGCAGCTAATGTACTCACACTTACAGGGATATTGCTCTTCAGCGGGCCCTTTAACAGTGGATATGCATCCACTGCCTTTATGTATGCTATTGCCTCAGGTGTGGTGGTATCTGCAGTGGTGTCCTTGATTCTGCCAGCAATCGAGACAGTCTTCAAGGTTACCACAGATATAACGCTTCTGGAGTTGCTTGACCTCAATCATCCTCTCATGAAAAACCTCATGATTACAGCACCTGGAACATATCATCACAGTATTATTGTGGGAACCCTTGTTGAGGCAGTTGCTGAGGACATAGGAGTCAATCCATTGCTTGCAAGGGTCAGTGCTTATTATCATGATATTGGTAAGATGAAGATGCCAGAGTATTTTGTTGAAAACCAGACAGGTGCTGTCAGCAGGCATGAACGTATTACTCCTCATATGAGCAGCATTATACTTGCATCCCATGTCAAGGATGGAGTGGAGATCGCCAGGGAATATGGTCTTCCCGAACCTGTTATTGAGATACTACAGCAGCATCACGGAACAAGACTCATGACATACTTTTATGAAAAGGCCAAAGACCGGGGTGACGGAGAACCCCATGAGGAGGACTACCGTTATCATGGACCCAAGCCACAGAGCAGGGTTGCCGCCCTTGTAATGCTTGCTGATGCTGTTGAGGCTGCTTCAAGGGTTCTGAAGGACCCTACACCGGGCAGGATTGAATCCATGGTAGATAAGATAATAAATCATATCTTTATTGATGGGCAACTTGAGGAATGTGAACTCACCTTAAGAGACATCTCAATGGTAAAAAAGAAATTCACCTATATCCTGACAGGCATACTTCATAGACGGATTGATTATCCTGGATTTGATTTTGGTGAAAAGACTGACAAAAAGGCTGCAGAAAAGGAAGACAGGACAAAGGGGTTTCATGGAGATACTCATAAGAAATCTACAACGAAAGATACCTATAAAGAAGGAAAGATACTTACGGGAACTAAAAAAAATAGATAAACTTCTGTCATTGAAAGATGTTGAAGTGAGCATTGTCTTTGTTAATGATAAAAGAATGACAGAACTGAACGAGAG
>JALUSH010000110.1:3173-4221 GCA_027016675.1 Thermodesulfovibrio sp. | reverse complement strand
TTGAAACTCTATGTTCGATCCATCCTTTGTATAACAACCAGTGTAGACGTTCTCACTGTTTAAACACTTAGAAAGACAACGGGCATGACAGTGCTCCAGAGCAAAGCCTTTATCCTCAGATAACCTGATAGCCCTGCTTAATAAAGACTTTGCTATACCCCTTCTGTTTATCATGCTATAGTACTGTGCTGCACCAAGATAGTAATACACCTGACCTCGATAATCCCGTGTCTTTCTGAAATATATATTGGCATTGTCAAGATACTCCTTTGCCTTGCTCAGATTGCCTGTCATCAGGTATGTCTGGCCCAGACTCCACAGGGTATAGGCAGAACTCACAATATCACCTATCCTGTCATATAATTTCAGAGCCTTCTTAAAACACTGTATAGCTTCTTTGTAGTTATCGAGCATCCTGAAGGCATTACCCACACCACAATAGGAATAGGCAAGTCCAAAGGTATCCCTTTTGGCCCTGAAAATCTCATTTGCCTCAGTATAATATTTAAACGATTTTCTTATAAGACCTGACACCCTGCAGGAACCACCAAGGGCATTCAGGATATATCCCCTGGTAATCGGATCTCCTGAGTTCCTGATTAATTTAAGAGAGTCCTTCAACAAGTCAATTGCCTTGAGGGGGGCACCCTTGTATCTATAGGCACCTGCCATTGACCATAAAGCAAAGGCAATACCTTCTCTATCATCTTTTCTCTTGTAATATTTTATAGATGCCTGAAAATATCCCAGTGCCTCTTTCCATAACCCCATCCCTCTTAAAGACAGTCCAAGCCCCATGTTGGCATCATGATATCCTGTATAATCATTGAGTTCTCTGGCAATATCTGCAGCAGCCCTGTAGCACTCAGTCGCCTTTTCATATCTGCCCATCATTCTGTAGCAATGAGCCATCCCCATCAAAGACTCAAAAAGCCCTGCTGGCTCATTAAATTCACGGAACTCATTACCTGCCCTTCTGTAGAGTTTCAGGGCATCAGAAAAATGATTCCTCTCTCGTAATCTGTCTGCCTCATACAATGTACTATAC
>JALUSH010000110.1:0-3163 GCA_027016675.1 Thermodesulfovibrio sp. | reverse complement strand
GTACTATACATTAAATTATAATCCTTAATAACAAAAGCTCATCTACAGATCAACTCATCCACTCCTTATCTTTCTCACAACCTCACTGTAGTCAGGGCTATTGAAAAAACCCGACCCCATTACAAGCACATCTGCTCCAGCATCCATCACACTCTGGGCATTATCAACCTTTATTCCACCATCAACCTCTATAAGAAAATCCAGCCCCCGTTCGTCTCTCAGCCTTTTCAACTGAGTGATCTTTCCCAGTGACCCCTCGATGAATCTCTGTCCACCAAACCCTGGATTAACAGACATTATCAAAACCAGATCAAGGTCAGCTATAATTTCCTCAAGAACCATAACAGGTGTAGCAGGGTTGATAGACACACCTGCCCTTACGCCTTCCTCCTTAATGGATTGAACAGTCCTGTGCAAATGAACAGATGCTTCATAATGAACAGTTATATAATCAGATCCGGCCTCTGCGAATTCCTTTATATATCTTTCAGGCTCCACTATCATAAGATGCACATCAAAGGGAAGAGAGGTAACTCTCCTTATGGAACGAACAACCTCCTGGCCTATTGTAATATTGGGTACAAATCTTCCATCCATCACATCCACATGAATCCAGTCTGCACCAGCCTGTTCAGCCCTTTTAATCTCCTCACCAAGGACTGTAAAATCAGCAGATAATATTGAAGGTGCTATCAAAGCCATTTAAGATCCTGATCCTCCTTGTATTTTAGTTCCAGTCTCACCACATCTCCCCTGAAGATAATCTCTCCTGGAGCAGGTTTTTGTGCTGAAATAATTCCACCAAACCCTATTAATTCAAGCTCAAGACCAAGCCTGTCAGCAAGTGTCTTCGCCTCGTCAAGCCCTATCTTCATAAAATCCGGACAGACATAGGGCACCCTGAATTTGCCAGAGCTAACAAGAAGAGTAACCTTGTCAGAGCCCTTCTCCTCAGCATCTGGCATCTGCGCAATAACCATATCTGTCACAAATCTGTCAGAATGAACCTTTATAACCCTTTCAATCTTGATATTCTTCTGGATTGCCTTCTCCCTTGCCTCATCTACAAGCATACCCACGAAATTGGGCATATAATACCGTTTCGGACCTTTGCTTACTACCACCTCAATGGTTCTCCCTTCCTTTATCTTTTTCTCTGGAGGGATGCTTTGCATAATTATATAACCAGCTGGCACATCGGTACTGAATTCTTCAGCCTGAACCTTCAGATACAGTCTCTTTTCAAGAATCAGTCTATTGGCCTCAATAAGGTCCTTCCCTCTGAGGTCAGGCACTGTAACTGTCTTACCTGCACCCATGAGTCTGAAGGTAAGATAACCACTCAGAATAGTTAATATGAGAAAGCTTATTATATATATTCCTATCCTGATCAGCCCTTTCATCTCCTTGATAACCTCACGGCAAAGAATCCATCCATGTTATCCCTGTGAGGGAATGTAAAAAAGTAGCCATCTTTATCAAAAAATTCTTTGAATTTATCCATCCTGTCTATAATATAAAAATCCTTTCTTTTATGCAAGAATTCATCAATAACCTCTGTGGTTTCCTCGGGCTCAAAGGAACAGACAGAATACACAAGGACGCCTCCTTCACAGAGATGGTTGCTAACGTTCAATAGAAGCTGGAGCTGCTTTTGTTTAAATCTTTCTATCTCATATGGTCCCTTATACTTATATTTCAGATCAGGATTTCTTCTTATCACGCCAAGGGAGGAGCAGGGGCTATCAAGAAGTATCCTGTCAAACCCTTTATCCCATGTTATTGAGTTTACATCACCCTGTACTATACCTACTGACCTGTAACCACCCTTCAGGATATTCTCCTTTAACCTCTTTAATCTGTCAGGGTGAAGATCAACTGCAAATATGGTAGCCCTATCTCCTGTTATTTCTGCGATGTGCGTAGTTTTTCCCCCTGGGGCCGCACAGGCATCAAGAATTCTCATCCCTTCTCGTACATCCAGCAGATAGGATATTAATTGCGAGGCTTCATCCTGGATAAAGACCCTGCCAATCATGCCTTCTATATCCCTGAAATCATAGGGAGGCAATATCTTCAATCCTGCCGGAGAATATTTAGTATATTCTGCCTTTATTCCCTTTTTCAATAAATCCTTCATTATATAATCCCTTGAATGCCTCATCAGATTCACCCGCAGAACAAGGGGAGGGATTTCGTTATTTGCTCGGACAAGTCTTTCTGTTTCCTCCATACCAAACCTTTCACTCCATCTTCTTATCAACCATACAGGATGGGAGGTCAAGATAGCAAGACGTTCCTCTAAACTTCCCTCTGGTGATGGAATATGGCCAGAACGCAAAAAATTTCTTAATACCCCATTTACAAGAGATGGATTTCTTCCTGAATGTTTTTCTACATCTACCGTTTCATTCACCACAGCCCAGTCAGGCACCCGCATATATATTGCCTGATAGAGCCCTGCCATTAGGTTATACAATGTTGACTTCCTCGTCTTCTCTGGTTTTGGTAGATACCTCCTCAGTATCCACTCTAAATACAGGGTATTTCTTAAAACTCCGTAAAAGATTTCCTGAAACATTGCCCTGTCTTTTTTGTTGAGATACCTTCCATATCTGTTAATGCACTCCTTTGGCTTACGGTTGTTCTGGAGTACATCGATCAGGGAATAAACCACGAAGACTCTTGGATTTTTTCTTATTTTATTATTCATTATCCTTTATCTAAACACATCTGTCAACATAAATAAAGCAATACAAAGGGTTACTCTATAGTGTAACCTTATTTTCAACCCCGGCCTCCCGGTAGAGTGGGGTATTATTAAAATCCATTTTAGATGGGGTAACAGGTGGTTCATCTACTCATCCACTCATCAACTCATCCACTCATCTACCCATTCACCCACAAACTGCTCACTGCTTACTGCTGACTGTATCCGCCTTATCTACTTACTCTAAATTTTTGGCACCAATGACTTCTACTTGACAATATAGTCTATTTTATCAGAAAATCAAATATAGTTGGGGCGTAGACAAATGGCAAGTCAGGAGACTTTGGATCTCCCATCTGGTGGTTCGAGTCCACCCGCCCCAGCCATTCTATCTTTCTACCCTGCACTGATATGATAGATATAGTAGAAAACAATGAGCTATGATATTTATTA
>JALUSH010000109.1:4187-12309 GCA_027016675.1 Thermodesulfovibrio sp. | reverse complement strand
CATGGAAATACATGTTGCGTCTGGAAAAGAGTGACTGCTCCGGTAACCGCTTAAAGAAACTTGCAGCAATAGCAGGCATGAAACCCCAGGAGTTCAAAAAACGCTTCTATTATCTTGTTAAAAAATCTCCATTTATTTAAAACTGTGGACCTCTGAGGGAAATCGTCCTTGTTGTACCTCTTCTATGTATTGTCTTATAGCAATGAGTGCCTCTTCTCTCAGGTTTGCATATCTCTTGACGAATTTGGGAACAAATCTCTCAAAGAGCCCCAGAAGGTCATGCAGCACAAGCACCTGTCCATCGCAATGTGGACCTGCCCCTATTCCTATCGTAGGGATTGTGATGGTTTCAGTTATCTCCTTTGCCAGATCCATGGGAATTGCCTCAAGTACCATGGAAAAGGCACCTGCCTCCTGAAGTGTTCTGGCATCCTCAAGGAGCTGTTTCTTTGCTTGTTCAGTTCTGCCCTGCACCTTATATCCACCCATTCTATGTATCGATTGCGGAGTAAGGCCTATGTGAGCCATTACGGGTATATCTGAACGTACCATGGCATAGACCTTTTCAGCCACCTCAGAGCCTCCCTCGATCTTAATTGCCTGGGCACCACTTTCTTTTATAAAACGGCCTGCATTTCTCACTGCCTCTTCCACAGAGACCTGATAGGACATAAAAGGCATATCACCTATTACCATTGCCCTTTCCGAGGCACGGGAGACCATCCTTGTGTGATAGACCATTTCATCCATAGTGACAGGAAGGGTATTTTCAAGCCCCTGAACCACCATGGCAAGGGAGTCTCCCACAAGGATTACATCCACACCTGCTTCATCCACTATCTTTGCGAAGGTATAGTCATAGGCAGTGAGTACGGTAATCTTCTCTCCTTCAGACTTCTTCTTCAATAGATCATTAATGGTAACTTTTGGCATCCTTTAAACTCCTCTTTAAAGATGATCTTTTATTTCCTCAACTCATAAGTGTCCGCTTAAATGTAATACTGAACTTGTTTCAGCATCTCTTCAGGACAGGTTTATTTCAACATCCTGTCTTTAGATTCTGAGCCAAGCTCAGAATGACAAATAAAATGAGACCCTAAAACAATACTGAACTGAATTCAGCACATGGTTCAGGGTGACAATCAAAATCATTTCTTTGCTGTAAATAAACCAAAATGGCTTAATAATGTCTTATACTACAAAAGCCCTGCCCTTTCCAGTATCTCTGGCACCTTGTCTTCCATCCCGATGGCCATTATATGCACACCGTCACAGATTCCTTCGTCTTTAAGTTGCCTTATATGACGGGCGCAGATGTTAAGGCCTGTATCCAGTGCCTTTTCCTTGCCTGCTGCCTTGAGTTCCTCTATCAACTCCTCTGGCACCACAATGCCAGGAACAAAGTTGTTCAGGAACTTTGCCATCCCTGCACTCTTCAGTACCACAAGCCCTGCAAGTACCTTTACAGGAAACCTTCTGGCATACTTCATGAAATCCTTGAATTTCTCTATGTCATAGATCGCCTGGGTCTGGAAGAACCTGGCACCTGCCTTCACCTTTTTTTCAAACTTTATAAGCTGGGGTTCAAGTGGATTTGCCTCGGGTGTGACAACAGCGCCCTGAAAAAAGTCAGTGCTGCCTTTGAGATCATTACCTTCCATATCTTTTCCATTATTAAGGGCATCGACCACCTTGAGGAGCTGAACGGATTCAAGATCATAGACAGGCTTTGCCCCTTTATGGTCTCCTGCAGATACATGGTCTCCTGTCATGCAAAGTACATTTCTTACACCCAGGGCATAGGCTCCAAGCAGGTCTGACTGGAGTCCTATTCTGTTCCGGTCACGACAGGTCATCTGCAGTATGGGCTCCACTCCATGCTCCAGGGCGATCTTGCATCCTGCAAGGGAGTTCATCCTCATCACAGCAGATTGATTGTCAGTGAAATTCACGGCATCCACCTTGCCTTTTAGTAGCTCTATATGGTGTATCATTTCGTCTATATCGGTCCCCTTTGGTGGACCAACCTCAGCGGTTACAACAAACTTTCCTGAGTCAAGTGCCTCTCTGAATGACATGTTGCTGTTCCTCCTTTAGCCTTTAAATTTATTTCTTTTCCTTCTTCTCTCTTGTACTGAGAGCCCTTGGTTTCTGGGCATGCGACCAGTCCTTTGCATCAAGGACAGATTCCCTGAGTTCTTCCAGCTTGTCCAGTTTCTTCATCCGCTCATAGATTCTCACCCAGGCACAGGGAATGTCAGGGGAGACCTCACAGTGGCCATCCTGCATGCCACCACAGGGACCATTAAGAAGTCCTTTGGGGCATGTAGTAACAGGACAGATACCACCTGTCCTGTCCAGTATGCATTGCCCACAGAGGGAGCAGCGTTCATCAAACATCTGAAAGCGGGTCATATTGCCCAGGAAAAGAGAGTCGTTGGTTGGATAGACTGGTTTGTCCGGAAAGAGTTCAACCGCTGTCTGTGTGCCAGCACCGCAGGACATAACCAGTATACAATCTGTCTCGGCAAGCTGGTCTTTGAATGCCTTGAGTTCCTTCTTTGTACCCAGCACCTGACAGCCTGTTTTTGGTACAAAACCACCTGTAACCTCTTTGCCTTCTGATTGGAGTGCTTCTGTGAGTTCCTTTATTGCCTCCTCACTGCCTGTACCGCAGAGGGAGGCACACTCAGAGCAGCCTATAAGAAAGAAACTCCTGTAGTTTTTGATGTTTTCCATCAGTTCCTGAAAGTCTTTCTTTTTTGTAATGATCATTTAGACCTCCTTTGTTCAATATCTTAACCACAGAGTACTCAGAAAACTAAAAGAATTAGAATCTTTTTAAAACTTTCTCGGTATCCTCAGTGGTTTTAATTATTGTTATTTACCTATTGCATACTGAGCAGCCCGGACAGTATTCTTCATAAGCATGGTGATGGTCATAGGGCCCACTCCACCTGGCACAGGTGTGATGGCACCTGCTATCTCCTTGGCTGCATCAAAGTCCACATCACCTTTCAGGATGGGGATCATGCGGCCTGTCTTTTCACTCTTTTTCTCTCCAACCCTGTTTACTCCTACATCTATCACACAGGCACCTGGCTTGATCCACTCAGGTTTTACAAGCCCTGGCACACCAGCGGCAACAATCAGGATATCAGCCCTCTTACAGTGAGAGGCAAGGTCTTTTGTCCTTGTATGTACAACAGTTACAGTGGCATTGGCTCCGGGTCCTTTCTGCATCATCATTATGGCAATGGGCTTCCCAACGATGTTTGACCTGCCCACCACCACTACCTCTGCACCTGAGGTTTCAAACCCCGAGCGGACAATGAGTTCCTGAATACCTGCAGGAGTGCAGGGCAGGAATCTTGTCTCCTCTCCACCGATAACAAGGCGACCCAGATTCACTGGATGGAAGCAGTCCACATCCTTGTCAGGATCTATGGCATTGATAACCTTCTTTTCGTTTATGTGCTTTGGAAGGGGAAGCTGTACCAGTATGCCGTGGATCTTTGGATCATTGTTATATTTGTCAATGAGGTTCAGAAGTTCATCTTCAGGGATATCCTCTGGCTGGTCATCCTGCACAGAGTAGAAACCAAGCTCATGTGCGGTCTTCTGTTTTGCAGTTACATAACTGACAGAGGCAGGATTCTGCCCTACCAGGATTGTAACAAGTCCTGGTACCACACCGTGCTGCTCCTTCATCTCCTCAACTTCCTTTTTGAGTTCTTCACGGATCTCTGCGGCGATTGCCTTTCCATCAATGATCTTGGCTGACATAAGACATCCTCCTTATTAAGTAGTTATTTATTACTTATATTGTTTAACTCTCTCTCTTCAGCAACTCTAGCATCTCTTCCCTTGTGGACTGTTTTGACCTGAAGATGCCCCGCACCGCTGATGTAACGGTTCTTGAACCAGGTTTCTTGATGCCTCTCATGCTGAGGCAGAGGTGCTCTGCATCTATTATTACCATGGCACCCTTTGGTTTCAGCCGCTCCATTATCATATCAGCCAGTTGTGCAGTGAGCCGTTCCTGCACCTGTGGTCTCTTGGCAAGTATCTCAAGGGCCTTTGCCAGCTCCCCTATGCCAACAATCCTGCCCTTCTCAGGTATATAGGCAATATGGGCACGTCCAAAGAAGGGTAAGAGGTGGTGCTCGCATACCGAGTAAAAGGGTATGTTCTTGAGCATTACCATCTCGTCATGGCTTTCTCCCTCAATTGGCTTCAGAAGGTCTTCTGGCTGTTCACTCAATCCAGAGAAGATTTCCTCAAACATCCTGGCCACACGCTGCGGAGTCCTTCTGAGCCCAGGTCTTTCAGGGTCCTCCCCCATTCCTTCAAGCAGCAGTCTTACACCTTGTTCAATTTTTTTGATGTCCATCTGCTACCTCTATTACCCTTTTATCTGTAATAATAACCTGAACCCTCCTGTCATGCTGCTCAACAGGTATCTCATCCACTATCTGTTCTTCATAGGCTACAGCTACAAGCAGAGGAGCCTTCCGGAGAGAATCCAGTAGTCTGTCATAGTATCCTCC
This sequence comes from Thermodesulfovibrio sp., assembly GCA_027016675.1. GTDB lineage: Bacteria > Nitrospirota > Thermodesulfovibrionia > Thermodesulfovibrionales > JdFR-85 > JAADHP01. The sequence goes on along the minus strand of JALUSH010000109.1, from coordinate 7,759 downwards.
ACCATACCCAAGCCTCCCCCCCTGCTCGTCAAAGGCAACCCCAGGAAGTACAATAATCTCCATATCCTCAGCCAATGCAATACGTTCAGGAGAGACTATAGGCTCCTTTATCCCCATATAACCTGTTTCAAGCTGTTCCATGGATTCTATGTAGTAAAGTTCGAGCATCCGTTCACTTCTATTTACCCTCGGCAATGCCACTCTTTTGCCTCTTTGCAATGCCTTTTCGATTATGGGAAAGGTGTTCACTTCAGAGCGGAAGGAGGCAAAAAGCATAACAGTTCCAATCTCTGTAAAGGGCTTGTAACTGACTATCCTATCCATTATCTCTCTGTCTTTTATTGCCCTTACCTCGGAGGGGATCCTATCCCTTCTTTGTATTATCTTCCTTCTCAGTTCCTTTTTATCCAGTAATTTATTCGCTGTCATCATACCTTCAACTCATCCAGCCTTTTCTTGATTTTCATGACCTCTTCAACGGTTTCAGGGCTTGCCTCGTATGGTGGGAGCCCTTTGATGTCTGCATCCATGATTTCAGGCCTGAAACTTATTGAGCCAAGAAGTATCATTTCAAGCAGTGCACCCTCAATAAAATCCAGATCTTCAGGCCTGTGTATCTTGTTGGCAACCACATAGACATTTTTCACTCCAAGCCCCCTGGCCATCTCCTTAACCTGATGTGCTGTCTGGATGGAACGCTGCCCTGGCTCAACAACCACGATGAAGGCATCAACACCCTCTGCAGTTCCCCTTGTGAGATGCTCTATTCCTGCCTCCATATCCACTATCACCACCTCGTCTCTTTCAACCACAAGGTGTCTCAGGAGCCTTCTCAGGAATACATTCTCAGGGCAATAACATCCCGAGGCAGCCTCCTTTGATTTACCCATTACAAGAAGGGTGATTCCATTTATCCTCTTGCCGAACTCATCAGGTATGTCATCCACCCTGGGGTTCAGTTTAAAAACACCACCCATGCTTCCAGGCCTTGCCCCTGTTCGTTCAGCTATCACATCCGTGAGTTCTGATATGGGCCTTATGTCAATTATCTCTTCTTCTGCAAGGCCAAAGGCCTGGGCAAGGTTTGCATCAGGGTCGGCATCCACTGCTACCACCCTCTTGCCCTCTTTTGTATAGAGAAAACTCAGAATAGATGAAAGGGTGGTCTTGCCCACCCCGCCTTTTCCGGTAATGGCGATTTTCATAGAAAATTTTAACATTACCTTTGAAAACCTGTCAAAAAATTAACTATAATTATTGCTAATATCTTCTCTTAAAGGAGTAATATGAATATTATTGATTTCCATACACATATATTCCCTGACGAGATTGCTGAAAGGGCTCTCTCACAACTCTCTGAACATTCCGGAGACTACAGACCCTGCACTGATGGAACACTCAGCGGCCTTCTTTCTTCCATGGAAGAGGCAGGTATAGTACTCAGTGTTGTGGCAAATATTGCAACAAAGCCCTCACAGGTGATTCCTATCCTAAAGTTTTGTAAAAAGATAAAGGGCAGGAGGATATATCCACTTATTTCCATCCATCCCCATACTCCTCATGGGCAAATCAAGGAGGTAGTAAAGGAGGCAAAGGCATCAGGTATTTATGGTGTCAAATTGCATCCCATGTATCAGGACTTTGAGATAGATAGTGCAGGGATGTTTCCAGTCTACGAGCTTATAATCCAGGAAGGTCTTTTCGTGGTTTTTCATACAGGCTATGATATTGCCTTTCCAGGAAATCATAACGCTGATCTGGAGCGTCTTGCCCGTCTGGCAGGACATTATCCCGAGCTTAAGATAGTAGCAACACATCTGGGTGGATGGCGGCAGTGGGACAGGATCAATGAAATAGCAGGGTTTGAGAATATCTATACCGAAATATCCATGACCATGACGGAGATGACCGAAGAGGAGTTCTTGAGTATCCTTTCAGCCTTTGACCCTGAGAGGGTCTTTTTTGGTACAGACAGTCCCTGGACAGATCAGAAGGAGATGGTTGAGAGAGTTCTAAATCTACCCCTTAATGATAATTTAAAGGAAAAAATACTTTACAAGAACGCAATAAGTTTCCTGCAGGTCTATGACTATTCAAAATAAACAGATTTAAAAGATTTAGATCTTCCTTCTGTCTATCACCCTTTTTGCCTTGCCTTCAAAACGTTCAAGGGTTTTCTTTTCCACAAGTTTTACCTCCACCTGTATTCCCAGTTCTGAGGCCAGACGACGTTTGATAAGATCAACAAATTCATGTTGTTTTTTCATCTCATCAAAGAATATCTCCTCTGACACCTCAACCAGCACAGTGAGTTCGTCAAGATGCCCTTTCCTGTCCACTATTATCTGGTAGTGGGGTTCTGTACCCTCTATCTCAAAGAGCACTGTCTCAATCTGTGATGGAAAGACATTTACTCCTTTGATTATCAACATGTCGTCAGTTCTACCAAGAATCTTGGACATCCTGCGAAATGTTCTACCACAAGGACATGGTTCTGTTATCAAACGGGTCAGGTCCCTGGTTCTGTAACGGATCATGGGCAGGGCCTCTTTTGTAAGGGTGGTAATTACCAGCTCTCCCACCTCACCTGGTCTTACAGGCTCAAGTGTATCAGGATTAATAATCTCCACCAGGAAGTGGTCTTCATTTATGTGAAGGCCGTTCCTTTGCAGACACTCACCTGCCACTCCAGGTCCCATCACCTCGCTGAGACCATAGTTGTCTGTTGCAATGATCTTGAGTTTCTCCTCTATCTCCTGTCTCATTGCTTCAGACCATGGTTCAGCACCAAAAAGACCATATTTCAAAGAAAGGGCATTAATATTTATACCCATCTCGAACATGGTATCTGCCATCAAAAGGGCATAACTGGGTGTACATATCAATGTGGTGGTCTTGAAATCCTGCATTATTTTTATCTGGCGCTTTGTATTACCGCTTGAAATGGGTATAACAGAGGCTCCTATTCTTTCTGCTCCATAATGAAGGCCAAATCCACCGGTGAAGAGGCCGTAACCAAAGGCTATCTGAACCACATCGTCCTTTGTTACTCCACCTGCAGTGAGTATCCTTGCCACAAGGTTGGACCAGGTCTTTATATCATTCCTGGTATATCCCACCACAGTGGGTATTCCGGTGGTACCTGATGAAGCATGTATTCGCACAACCTCCCTCAGAGGCACTGCAAACATTCCATAAGGATAATTGTCTCTCAGGTCCTCCTTGGTTGTAAAGGGTAGTCGTTTTAGGTCATCAAGGGATCTTATCTGATCAGGGTCTATTCCAAGTTGATCGAACTTTTTTCTGTAAAATGGGACATTCAGGTAGGCACGATTGATCGTGGCCTCGAGGCGCTCAAGCTGTAGCTGTTCCAGTTCTTCCCTTGCCATACACTCCTGTTGCGGTTCCCAGCACATAGATAATCCTCCTCAAAATCTTGTTATTTCATTGTATTGAACATGGAAGGTTTTAATCAAGATTAAAGTTTTTGGATTTTTGGCCGATATAAATATCAAAGAGTTAGGGCGATGGTCCAGAAAGGAGGTGGTTTAAGTCAAAAGAGGACCTGAGCC
>JALUSH010000109.1:0-4177 GCA_027016675.1 Thermodesulfovibrio sp. | reverse complement strand
AATGCTCAGAGAAACCTGGTAAAGAGTAATGATGCTCTGAGCGTGTCCGTCCAGAGATTATCTTCAGGTCTAAGGATCAACTCTGCAAAGGATGACGCCGCAGGTCTTGCAATTTCAGAAAAGGTCAACGCCCAGGTGAGAAGTATCCAGGTTGCCATACGTAATGCACAGGATGGTATAAGTCTTGCTCAGGTTGCAGAAGGTGGTCTCTCAGAGATCGGAAACATTCTTGCAAGGATGAGGGAGCTTGCCGAAGAAGCAGCCAATGGTACCCTTGGTGACACAGAAAGATCAGCCCTCGATAACGAGTACCAGCAGCTCAAGAGTGAAATCGACAGGATTGCGAACATCACTGAGTTCAATGGTGTGAAACTCCTTGATGGTTCTAAGTCAACCACAGGTGTAACACTGCAGGTTGGATTCCAGAACTCCACTAATGATAGGATAACCTTCTTCTCAGGTATTGGTGCAACAAACTCAACCAATCTTGGTATAACAGGAACTTTTGGCACAATCTCTGCAGCTGCCAATGCCCAGTCCGCACTTACCCAGATTGACTCTGCTATTGCAACAGTGGCTGAAAGAAGAGGCACCCTTGGTGCAGTCCAGAACAGACTTGAATCAACCATTAACAACCTGAGAATCGCATCTGAAAACCTCACAGCAGCTAATTCCCGTATCAGGGATGCTGATTTTGCCTATGAAACAGCGCTATTTACCAGGAACCAGATACTGGTACAGGCTGGTACTGCAATCCTTGCACAGGCAAATGTAATACCTCAGAATGCCCTTACGCTGCTGAGGTAGCACGGCATTGAAAAGAGGATGGGCACCTTCAAAATGCCCTCCTCTTTCAACAGGAGTTATAGACAATGAAAGTCGAGGGAATAAATAGGTCGGATGTCAGCAAGATCAGAAGAGAAGTGAGAGACCTTCTTAAAAACAAGGAGATCAATAAGCCTGAAAAAAAGAAAAATGCTGATGAGAATGAAAAAAAATTATCAGAAAAGACTATAGAGATAAAGTCCATTAATAGAACTGTAAGGTTTGAAATAGACAAGGAACTTCAAAGGGTTATAGCAAAAGTAATTGATAAAGAGACAGGTGAGGTAATAAGACAGGTTCCTCCTGAAGAAGTGGTGAGGATAGCGAAATTTCTACTTAAAACAGGACTGCTTTATAAGAGGGAGGCATAGATGTCTATCATATCAAGTATAGGAGTTTCATCAGGTATTGATTATAGCCAGTTGATTTCCGGCATTCTTGAACTGGAAAGACAGCCTATCTACAGGCTTCAGAATAGACAATCAGAATACAATGAGAAAATCAGTGTATATAATACCCTTTCATCAAAACTTGATACACTTAAAGATGCCGTTGATAAGCTCCGCAATAGTACCAATTTCTATGAAAAAACCGCTGCAGTAAGTGATGAAACTGTAATTGATGCTACAGCATCCAACTCCGCATCTGCTGGTATCTACACAATAGAGCCCCATTCAGTGGCTGGTAAAATTCAGCTTGCTGCTGTGGATAGAAGAACAGGAACCACATCATTTACGTCTTCCACAGATGTGGTTAACTCAAGTGGTGCAACGCAAACCTTTGAATACACCTACAATGGTACAACAAGAACCATCTCAGTGGCTGATGGTTCAACCCTTGAGGATCTGAGGGATGCCATTAACAGTGATTCAGGTAATCCTGGTGTGACAGCTACTATAGTAAATGTAGGGACCAGTGACTACAGGCTTGTCCTCACAGGACAGGACAGTGGCTCAACAATGACAATAACAATTACTGCTAATACAGACCTAACCGGCTTTTCAGATACTGATTTTACTGCTCATACTGCTCAGGATGCCAAATTCCGTATCGGAGGTGTTGATGTTGTAAAATCTTCAAATACAATTTCCGATGTAATTCCAGGTGTAACCTTTACATTAAAATCTGAAAGCACCACCTCGGTTACCATAACTGTTAACAATGATATAGACACAATAAGACAGAACATAGAGGACTTTGTAAGTGCCTATAATGACATAGTTGACTATATAGACACCAACTCCCAGTATGATACTACAACAAGAACAGGTAGTCCCCTTACAGGAGAGACAACCTCAAGAAATATAATGAACAGACTCAGAGATATAGTAACATCCAGGGTGGCCGGAAATCCTGAGGACTTGAGAACCCTTGCCCAGTTGGGTATAACTACAGACTATGAGACAGGACATCTTGAAATAGACTCTGCAACCCTTGAAGATAAGCTAACCTCAGACCTTTCTGATGTGGAAACTCTCTTTGATGATCAGACCTCTGGTATAGCGTATGAGATGTACAGTTATATAGATGATGTAACTGATAGTACCTCTGGAGCCTTAACAATCAGAGTTGATGGCCTTCAGGATACAGTATCAGATATTTCTGATGAGATTACAGAGATGGAGGACAGACTTAGCATTCTGGAGGAAAACCTGAGAAGGCAGTTTGCTGCCCTTGAATCGCTACTTACGGAGTTTCATGCCCAGAGTGCATTTTTGACAAATCTTATAAATAACCTATAAAAGGAGGAATAAAACCATGCAAAATGCCTCAGCTTACAAGACAACAGAGATTAACACAGCAGACAGGGTTCGGATAATCTCTCTTATGTATGACGGTGCTGTAAATTTTATCAACCTTGCAAAAGAAAGACTACAGCAAGGAGATCTTTCAGGGAAGGGTCTTTATACTGGTAAGGCCACAGCTGTCATTGGCGAACTGGCAAGCTCCCTTAATATGGAGGCAGGTGGTGAAATTGCAAGTAACCTGAAGATGCTCTATGATTATATACTTGACAGGCTTCTCTTTGCAAATCTACATAATAATCAGGCAGGATATGATGAGGCAATAAGGGTGATTAATATCCTTAGAGAGGGCTGGAAAGAGATGGAGAAACAGCAGCAGTCTTCTGTAAAACAGTCTGAAGGAATATTGACTGCAGGGGTAAAGGTATGACAATTTTAGACATTGAAAGATTGCTCTCAGAGATAAAAGAGATTGCAGAATGTCAGAGGCAGGCAATTCTGAACCAGGATATGGACAGGTTATTTTGTCTACAGGATAAGAGAAGAGACATTATGGAGATGATTCAAAAATTTGACATTTTCAAGAAAGAAAACAACAAAAAAGACGAGATTATTTCCCCTGATAAGGAAAGTTTTTCCCCAGCCATCAAGAAGCTGATAGAAGAGATTATCAGAATAGATGAGGATATAAAATCAATGATAAAGAGAGATATGAACACTGTTATTAACTCTATGGCTGTACTAGGGCAGGTAAAAAAATCCTTTTTAGGTAATAGAGGAAAACAAAATCAGGCTGTAAGCATAAATATTTGAGAACTCCCTTCTACCTCTTTTGAACTCCATCCTGTTATATATAACATGGCATAAACCTTGCTTCATTAGACATAGTTGTTCAAAAGTCAAAGAATTGACAGATATATAACAACTACATTATTGAGTATGTATTTATATACCGAATTGAAGGAGAGCGTTATACATCATGAATGTAGCCTTTATTATTGGATGTGCTCGTTCAGGAACGAGCATTCCTGGAGAATTGATATTGTGGTCCAAAAGTATATCTCTAACTCAAGGAGAAACAACATTTTAATGTTGGAGAATAAATGAGGAAAATGAATTGTTGTATTGCTGGAATGCATCGATCAGGCACATCAATGCTTACGAGACTCCTTAATATTTGTGGACTTTATCTTGGGCCTGCGGAGGATCTGCAACCGCCTGGAGAGGATAATCCAGATGGTTTCTGGGAAAATCTGAAATTCCAGGCACTGAATAAGGAAATCCTTTACTACCTTGGTGGAGGATGGGATTGTCCACCAAGAATAGACGATGACAGGCTTGGAACCCAGGAAATGCAGAAATTCAGAGAAAGAGCCATCACCCTTGTAAATGAGTTCAAAGGCAAAGAACCCTGGGGGTGGAAAGACCCACGAAATAGCCTTCTAATCAAGTTCTGGAAAGAGATTATACCTGATCTAAAGGTGGTTCTCTCAGTAAGGAATCCTCTCGATGTTGCTATTTCTTTAAACAAAAGAAATGGTTTATCCTTTACATTTTCAATAAGTCTGTGGTTGACATATAACAAGAGTATTATCGAGACAATAACT
>JALUSH010000108.1:9913-12310 GCA_027016675.1 Thermodesulfovibrio sp. | reverse complement strand
TGTATAAAGTGTTAATCATTAAGGGGTAGGTGGTATCAATTTTGAGCGGATTTTAATTTTGCCAGACACTAATTAAAACAATCATTGCTGCAAAACAGATTTAATCTGGATTAGTCCTCTGGATTGCTTTATGTTCATTAAGATATGCTGCCCTATCAGTGCGTTTGTCCTGAACAGATGTGTATTTTTTTATAAAAATTTCTGGATCACTCTTTAATCTCACAGGCCCTTCCTTTGAAATGAAAGAAAAACCTGAGGGTCTTCCTGACACGGTCAGAAAAGAGCTTTGTTGAGAGAAGGTTCCCTGTTATCCGCTTGTTTATCTCGGAGAGAGTCGGATAGGGATGGGTTGATGTAGCGATAGTCGAGAGTTTTACCTTCCCGTTAAGCACGGCCACCCATTCCGAAAGGAGTTCACCGGCATGAAGTCCCAGTATCTGGATGCCAAGAGGATTACCCTTTCTGTCAATGAGCATCTTTATCCTCCCCTCAGACTCACCCTCTGCAAGGGCACGGTCATTTGAGCTGAAGTCCTCCTTCCAGACCGTGTATTCTATCCCCTCTTTCTGGGCCTCTTTTTCAGTCAGGCCTATGGAGGCAATCTCAGGGTCAGTGTAGGTACATCGGGGCATGAACCGGTAGTTTACCTTCCTTGGCAGATGAAACACTGCATTTGCTATCACCACCCCTGCCTCGTAACCTGCCGCATGAGTAAAGAGATACCTGCCTGTTACATCACCTGCACCATAGATATGCCTCTGTGTAGATCTCAATCTTTCATCCAATGAAAGCCCTTTCTGGCTGTATTCAACACCTATCCTCTCAAGACCAAGTCCTTCAAGGTTTGCCCGCCTTCCCATGGCAATTAGAAGGGCCTGAGCAGTAATCTTTTTCTCCCTTCCATCATACTCAAAAGAGACCTCCTTTATGCCAGCCCTTTCAGCAACCCTTTTTATCTTTGTGTTCAGATAAAACCTTACACCTTCTTTCTTAAGGGCCTCCATCACAAGGTCAGCCATATCCCTGTCTTCTTTTGAGAGAATCTGTCCGCTTCTCTGAACAATGGTCACATCTGTGCCAAGCCTTGAGAATGCCTGTGCCATCTCAATGGCTATGGGACCACCACCAAGCACTATCATTGAAGACGGAAGATGTTCTAAGGAAAATATCTCCTTGTTGGTAAGATACTCCACATCAGTGAGTCCTTCAATAGGTGGTGCTGAAGGAGAAGAGCCTGTTGAAATGAGCCACTTCCTTGCTGAGTATGTCTTTCCCTTTAATTTTATGGTATATTCGTCCAAAAATTCGGGGGTACCGAACTCTACTCTTGCTCCGAGACTGCAAAACCGTTCCAGGGAGTCGTGTTTCTGTATGGTATCTATTACAGCCCTGATATGTTTTGATATCTCGCGAAAATCAACATTTCCCAGATCTGCCTCTGGCAGTCCAAAATCCTTTGCCCTTTTTATCAGATGATAGACCCGTGCAGTCTTTATAAGCGTCTTGCTTGGCACACACCCATAATGAAGACAATCCCCTCCAAGGGTGCTTTCCTTTTCTACAAGAAGCACCTTTACCCCCAGTTGCGAAGCACCTGCTGTGGCTGTAAGTCCTGCCGCACCTCCTCCTATTACACCGAAGTCAAAATCATATCTGGCCATAAAATGCCTCCTTAATTGGTTTACATTGCATGATGCCTTTTTCTATAAATCCCTATAGCCTTTTTTGCAATAAGAGGAAAGAGGCCCAGAAGGGCAAAGGAGATTATTACACCAGGGGACATGATACCCCTTAATGATTCAATCTTTGATAGTTCCCGCCCTGCATTTACATAGACGATAGTACCAGGAAGCATCCCAAGCTGTGATACCCAGTAAAAGGTAAAAACCCCCAGATTGGTAAGCCCCATGGCAAGATTTATAAGCCAGAAGGGGAAAACAGGAATAAGCCTCAGTGTAAAAAGATAAAACTTACCCTCCCTCTCTATCCCCTCGTTTATCTTCTTTATCCTGTCACCAAAACGTGCCTGTACCCAGTCCCTGAGAACAAACCTTGAGACCACAAAAGCAAGAGTGGCACCAATGGTGCTTGCAAAGGAGACGATGATGGTACCTGCTACAAGTCCAAAGAGAGCCCCACCTGCAATGGTCATCACGGCAGCCCCTGGAAGGGAGAGGGATGTAACCACTATGTATATCAACATATAGACGGCAATAACCATAACTCTGTGGCTACTGTAGAGTGCCCTGAATTTCTCCTGTGATGCCTTCAGATAGGAAAGGTTCAGATACTGTCCCAGATCAAAGACAAAATACATTGCCACCACAGTGGCAATCACTGTGAGAACAGGCAGCTTTTTCACAAGTCCTTTTTTCATAGATTTTTTATTTTTGTTCC
>JALUSH010000108.1:0-9903 GCA_027016675.1 Thermodesulfovibrio sp. | reverse complement strand
CCTCTCTGCAAATCATCATTTTCAGGGCCAAATAACGGTTAAGTATATTAATCGTACTATAAACTTGGAACTTTCTTATGTAACCCATCTTACAAATAGCATAGTTCTGAAACCAAAATAGATATTCCTGAAAAGGGATTAAGCTCAAAATAGAAGTCTCCTTCCGGTACGCTACATTTGGATTAAGTGCTTAAAGACAGATTATGAAACAAAGTTACACACATACAGATGGAAATCCTGAACATTCTTAACGAGAGATTGGGGGAATACAATCTAATCCGGTTACTGAAGGTTAACAATTCTTCCATAGTATATGGCAAAGCCATAACCTTTCATATAGAGGCTAAGGGAATCCTTTTTATCTAATTCTGTCCTTATCTCCTCAGCATTTTCATAGAATTGATTTGTAAGCACGTATCTGTTAAGTTCCTCAGGGAGATGGGGAGTAACAAAAACCTGACCCTCTGTTGATGAATAATTAACTGCTATAAGAACAAACTCAGTCTGCTTTTGCCATTGATAGGCTATTACACATTCATTATCCGAGCACTCAACCTCTGCCAGTCTCCAGTGTCCATCATAAAATATATCCTGTCTGGTTATGGAGAGAATACCTTCATAGAATTCCTTTAATTCAGCATCTACTATCTCATCCATCACCCTTCTCAGTTGTAACGGGGTCTTTATCCTGCGTCCCTCTAACTGTCCATGATGATACAGTTTCATACCAGGAAGTGTTGAGAACAATACTGCTGCAGCCTTCAATCTATCCTTCTCAAAGACCACAGCACTTCTATCCTCATCATGATTTTCTATAAACCTGACAAGCCTGTCCTGAAAGTCAACATCTGCTGTCAGGTGAAGCAACACCTCAGAGAGTGTGGAATACCTCAGGCGATCATAAAGCCTTTTATCATAAACATAGTGAAAGCCAAGTTGCTGAAGAGTCCACTCAGTATCCCAGTATGCCTCAGCAACCAATAACAGTTCTGGCAGACTGTAATGAACCATCTGCCAGAACTCTTCTTCCTGGAAGACATACACGTTTTTATCTTTGAGATGAGCCCATGTATCATGGAATATATCATTCAGTACAAGCATGGCCATATCACACCTAACGCCATCGGCAACTGTAGAGATCTTTTTTAGTTCATCAAGCATAGCCTTTCGCATTTCAGGATTAAAGTGATTCAACTGGAGCGTATCACTCCAGGGTGGAAAGTTAGGGTCTCTGCCTCTTGCAAAGAACAGGGTTTTTCCGTCTATCTCTATAGGGGTGAAGTGCAATGGGTTCTCTATGAAGTCATCTTCGCTGCCCTGCAGATAAAAATCAGGATTAGTTGCAACCCATGGATGATCCGGTGCTGTATGATTGGGAACAAAGTCAAGAATCAGTCCCATGTCTCTATCATTAAGGCTCTTTTTAAATCTACTTATATCATCCCATGTGCCTATAGATGGTTCTATCTCATAGGCTGCAATCGAGTAAGGCGAACCGGCCAGGTCATCCAGACGCCAGCCAGGAAAGGCATTATCAAAAGCAGGCAAAAAAGCCTGAAACTCGGGACTTCTGACAAAAATATCTCTACCAAAGGCACTTCTTTTCCAAACCCCCATGAGCCAGATATAATCAAATCCAAGGCCTTTTAGATAGTCAATCTCTATATCAGGAACAGAACCAAGTGTTATCTCTCTGCCATATTTTCTGGATAGTTCATCCAGCCAGACCAGTGTATTGATCTCATAGACCTCTCCATGACCTCTGGTTACCCTCATATCTACATTATAACCTAATAATTGTCAAAAATATCTTAAATTCATTAGTGTTCGGTAAAAAACACTAAAACAACACATAAGTATTTACATGGTTTATTGGAAGTATTGTATCTTAAACCTCCAACCTTGAGACATAATATTCACACCATGGCCTATCTGATATTCCCTAATGAATGTTATAATAATTCCAAATCCAATGATAAAAGTTTTGGTAGGAGTGGTGATTGGAGTCTGAAAAGTAGTAATGGCAATGAAAAGATACATATGTATTCATGGTCATTTTTACCAGCCACCACGGGAAAACCCCTGGCTTGAAGAGGTGGAAACCCAGGACTCTGCCTATCCATACCATGACTGGAATGAACGCATTACTGCAGAGTGTTATGCACCCAATACAGCCTCTCGTATTCTTAACCCTGATGGTGTGATAGTGAATATCGTCAACAACTACTCAAAGATAAGCTTTAATTTTGGTCCTACACTTCTATCATGGTTACAACGACACAACAATGGTGTTTATGAAGCAATTCTTGAGGCAGACAGGCTGAGCATGGAGAGATTCTCAGGACACGGTTCAGCGATTGCCCAGGTCTACAACCATATGATTATGCCCCTTGCAAGCAGGAAAGACAAATATACCCAGATAGCATGGGGGATAAGGGATTTCCAGTACAGGTTCAATCGCTCTCCAGAGGGTATGTGGTTACCCGAGACAGCAGTGGATATCGAAACACTGGAGATTCTTGCTGGAATGAATATCAAGTTTACCATACTGTCACCAGCTCAGGCATTGAAAGTTCGCAGATTGGGCAGCACCTCGGAATGGAAGGATGTAAGGGGTAGTAAGGTGGATCCCTCCATGCCCTATATCTGCAGACTTCCATCAGGTAATATAATCTATATCTTCTTCTATGATGGTCCTATCTCAAGAGATGTAGCCTTTGGGGGATTGTTACATAATGGCGAGGCCTTTGCCAGAAGACTTCTGTCTGCCTTTAATGAAAAACGGACATGGCCACAGATTATCCATATAGCCACTGATGGTGAGACCTTCGGGCATCATCACAGGGGTGGTGACATGGCTCTTGCCTATTGCCTCTATCTTATAGAAAATCATGCCGAGGTAGAACTTATTAACTATGGCGCCTATCTTGAAAGGCATCCTCCACACTACGAGGTTCAGATTATTGAAAATACCTCCTGGAGCTGTGCTCATGGTGTGAAAAGATGGCATGAGGACTGTGGCTGTCATACAGGGGCAAATCCTCAATGGACACAGGCATGGCGAAAGCCACTCCGTGAGGCAATGGACTGGGTCAGTGCAAAACTGAATAATCTGTATGAAGATGAGGCCTCTCATTATCTGAAAAACCCATGGAATGCAAGGAATGAATACATTACGGTGATACTGAACCGTTCTAAGGAAAATGTGGAGACCTTTCTCAGAACACATGCCCTCAGGAAACTCTCATCAGATGAGAAGATAAAGGTCTTGAAACTCCTTGAGATGCAACGCAATGCCATGCTCATGTATACAAGCTGTGGATGGTTTTTTGATGATATATCAGGCATTGAAACCATCCAGGTAATGATGTATGCATCAAGGGCAATGCAGCTTGCCAGGGATATAACAGGTATTGACCTTGAGAGGGAATACGTAGAACAGTTAGCTGAAGCACCAAGCAATGTCTATGAAAATGGTGCATTTGTCTATGAGAAGTTTGTAAAACCATCAAGTGTTGATCTCCTCCGTGTAGGTGCCCATTATGCAATATCCTCTGTGTTTGAGGAATACCCTGAAGAGGTCAGGCTCTCATGCTACAATGCAAGGATTCAAGAATACATCAGGACTGAATCAGGCAGGTTGAAGTTAATCAACGGTATGGCAAGGATTATCTCTGATATCACGTGGGATAATAAGAAGATCAATTTTACTGTATTCTCCATGGGCGATCATAATGTTACTGCCGGGGTAAAGGATTTCAAGGATAAACAGATATTCATCTCATTACTTGAGGAACTAAAAGAGGTCTTTCAGAGGACTGATGTGCCAGGCATAATCAGGGTGATAGACAAATACTACAGGAACTCAACCTTTTCACTATGGCATCTCTTCAAGGACAAACAACGAGAGATTATACAGGGAATACTTGAGTCAAGATACCTTGAGATGGATGCCCTTTACCGACAGATATATGATAACAATTACTCTATTATGAATTTCCTCTCATCCCTTAATATCCCCGTGCCAAAGTCATTTCTTATGGCTGTGGAGCATACACTGAACAGGGAGTTAAAGGAAATCATGGAGGAAGATACGATTGATTATGACAGATTGAAAAACCTGTTTGATGAGGTAAGGAAATGGAACATCGAGATAGACCGTGCCAGGCTCTCTCTGCTTGCTTCCTCCAGGATTGATTATTTCATGGACAAATTAAATACCAATCCAGAAGATCAGCCCCTGATAGATGAACTGAATCTGTTTCTCAAACTACTGAGGGAGTTTTCCCTTGAGCTTAACCTGTGGAAATCACAAAATATCTATTTCTCCATAGGAAGGCAATATCTTAAAGAGATGAAGGAAAAGGCTGAAAAGGGCGATGATAAAGCAGGGTTATGGCTTGAGGCATTCAGCAAACTGGGCCACTACCTCCGTGTTAAGATAGTTTAATAGCCATTACTGTCCAAAAAGATTCTACAAGGATGAAAGGCAGGACGCCGAAGAAAAATAAGGCCCACACCTTTATCCTCAGCAAGCTGTAAGCAGTTAGCAGTGAGCAGTATATGAGTGAATGGGTAGATGGGTGGATGAGTGAAGGTCAGTGAGTTGAATATTTTCTATTTACCAGAGCATAAAGATTCTTTTCAGGTTTTCAAATTCGCCCCTGTAATCAGGTACCTTTACCGGTGAAATCATTGAGTCCTTGAAGGTTCTGAATTGAATAGTATTGTTGTCACTGAAAACCCTTATTGCCCCATCCCTGTCTGTCCTGAGTATCTCTGTACCTGAAAGTCTCCTCAGGGTACTACTATGGGGATGCCCGTATATATTGTTTGCACCCACGCTTATTATGGCCAGCACAGGTCTTACAGCCTTCAGAAAATACTCGGTTGATGATGTATAACTTCCATGATGGGCCACCTTCAGGACATCTGTCTTCAGGTTAACAGGTAACTCTGTGATGCTTTCCTCTGCATTCCTTTCTATGTCACCTGTAAACAGCACAGAGTAGCCATCTGCAACATACCTTAACACCAGTGAGTAATTGTTCTCATCATCACCAAAAAGGGGGTGGTATCTCCTGTGGGGATGTAATATTTCAATCCTGCCTCCTGTGAAATCTAAAACATCACCTGCCTTCAAGCTTACATGGGATGTTATCCTTTCTATATCCGGGCTGTAGATAATGAGACCATTGTCCCATACAGATGAAACCTTGATATTTTTCAATATATTCCATAGCCCCCCTGCATGGTCTCTGCCTGCATGGCTCAAAGCAAGGGCATCAATACTGCCTTTCCCTCTGTATGATAGATAATTAAGCACTTCCCTGCCCGTGTTACCAGTATCAATCACAATGGTTCTGCCATCGCTGTTTTCAATCACTGCAGAATCACCCTGTCCCACATCAAGAAAGGTTACCACAGGATAGGTGAACCTGCTTATTGAAAAACTTATAATAACAGACATTATAAAAGAGGCCGTCGAGATGTAAAGGAGGTGCTTCTTCCTTTTGATTGCTGAAAATGCTATCACATAGCTCAGAAAAACAAATACAAAGGGAAAACCATGAAACCCGAAGGATGAGAAGGGCATTTCAGATAAAGACACTACTGCATTGTTTATCCACTCTGCTGTTGTACCTACAATTCCTGCCAGGGGGAATATGCCTGATACCATGTAGACTACGGTACTGAAAAGACTCAAAGGCAAAAGAATAAAGCAGACAATGGGCGTTATAACTACATTGGTAAATACACTGAGAGAGCTAAGGCTGTGGAAATAATAAAGCGTCAGCGGCAGTGTTCCCAAAAAGGCACTCACTGTTATAACAAGAAAATTCAGTGATATTCTTATAAAAGAGTTCCTTTCAATCTTTCCTATATAGGCGCTGGAAAGCTCCATCCCAAGACCAATTGAAAAAACAGCCATAAAGGAAAGTTGCATCGATGCCTCAACTATAGCTGCTGGGTTTATTAACAGTATTACAAAGCAGGCAAAAAGTAGCGTAGTTAACCAGCTACCCCGCCTGCCAAGGAATACACCAAGGATAAAAAGATTTATCATTATAAATGCCCTGATGGCAGGTATCCGCATACCAGACAGAAGAAGATAAAACACTATCACTGGCAGGATCAGCAACAACTCCATCTCTTTAAGGCTTATCCTGCCTGTCAGTCTTATGAGCTTTTTATAGGGGATAAGGAAAGCAAGCATTCTTACTACAAAAAATGCAGCAAGGGTAAAAAGGCCAAAGTGGGTTCCTGAGACACTCATAAGATGGGCAAGGCCTGTTATTGAATATGCCCTGTAAAGTTCATTGCTACCACCTCTGTGACCTATGACAATTGCTGAAAGCAGTGAAGAGATATCTTTATCAAAATTTTCAGAAAAATATCTATAAACCCTCCATCTGAGCCGCTGAATATAAGAAAGCAAGGTATGGTCTTTGGTCTTCACCATTTCACCTTCTGGATAGATGGTAATCACTGTTTTCTTGAGATACTCGCCAGGATTCTTCCTGGGCAATCTTACCCTGAGTGAGATATCTCCTTCATAGACACAGCCGGGCTCCAGTGCCATAGGAGAGAAAAAGTACATTTTCATACCTTTGAAACCTGCAAAACCTTCAAGATTACATTCGTAAAGAAATCCATAATCAGTCTGCCTGGGAAGGTCAATGAGATGAACCCTGCCGTGAATGGTCAGTGCATCCTTATCTCTTTGAAAGCTTGTCAGTTCCTTATCAATCTTACTGTTGAATTCCTTGTGGAAAGCCACTGAACCATAAAGGAAAGAGATGGACAGTATTATCAGTAGCAACAGTGCCTTTTTGTCATTTTTTAACCCATATCCAGAGATAAACTTATAGCAGTGGTATGGTAGAGTCTTACACGTCATTCTCAGCAGCCCTCCCTGGCTGCTTCCGAGGGAATTTTGCGATTCACCCTCCAGGTGAATCTTGTGCAAAATTCAAAACCGTTCAGACTCTACCATACCACTGCTTTCAGCTACTATTTGTTTATTCTTACAGATGGATTTGGGTTTTAAAATAAGTAGTAGTAACTGGACAATCAAAAAGAAACATACAGAGAAGGGGAAAAAGATATACAGGTAGGACAGGACAATACCCTCTATAAAGACAAGATAAAAATAAAGAGGAGTTTTGTCATCTAACATCAAGGTCTTTTATAACCGTGGCTATATCTTCAGCAATGGATTCTATCTTTTCCCTGTCAAGCCCCTCAACCATAACCCTGACCTTCGGCTCTGTGCCAGAGGGCCTGACCAGTATTCTTCCATTGCCGTTCAGTTCATTCTCTGCTTCTTGAATCCGTCTCCTCACCTCTTCTTTTTCAATAATCTTTCTATTCTTTACCTTTACATTTGTGAGAATCTGTGGATAGAGGTATATGTCTGATACAAGCTCAGAAAGAGGCCTGTCCTTCTTTTTCAGTAGGTAGAGCATCTGAAGCGCTGTTACAGGGCCATCACCTGTGGTGTTGTACTCAAAGAATATTATGTGTCCTGACTGTTCTCCGCCAAGAATATACCCATTTCTCTTCATCTCCTCCACCACATATCTATCTCCCACCGGAGTTCTTACAAGCCTTATATTCTTTCTTTTAAGGTAATGTTCAATGCCAAGGTTTGTCATAACAGTAACCACTACTGTGTTGTCAACAAGTCTATCCTGTTTTTTCAGTTCCACTGCCCATAATGCAAGAATCATATCACCGTCCACCTCCTTGCCCTTTTCATCCACCAGCATGGTTCTGTCGGCATCACCGTCATGGGCAATTCCCACATGGGCACCTACCTCTAAAACCGTTTCTTTCAATTGCTTTAGATCAGTGGAGCCACAACCTGCATTGATGTTAATACCGTCAGGGTTGTCATTGATGGTAATCACCTCTGCCCCAAGCTCTGATAGAACCTTGGGTGTAACCTTATATGCAGCACCATTTGCACAGTCCACCACAACCTTCAGCCCCTCAAGATTACTGCCCCGAGGTATGGTGGATTTGATGAACTCTATATAACGGCCTGCAGCATCATCAAGCCTGTATGCCTTGCCTACTGCCTTTCCAAAGGGTCTCTCTGTGAAAGAATCATCAACAGATACAAGATGTTCTATCTCCTCCTCCACCTCATCAGGCAACTTGAACCCATCACTGCCAAAGAACTTGATTCCATTGTCTTCATAGGGATTGTGAGAGGCTGATATCACAACCCCTGCATCAAGTCTCATGGCACGGGTAAGAAAGGCAACCCCAGGAGTGGGGATGGGTCCAACAAGCAAGACATTCATTCCCATGGAACATATCCCTGCTGTCAGGGCACTCTCGATTATATACCCTGATATACGGGTGTCCTTTCCAATAACCACCATGTTCTTGCCATGGTCTTTCTTCAGAACCTTAGCTGCAGCCATACCCACCTTTACCACAGTCTCGGGTGTCATGGGATGGATATTTACCTGCCCCCTTATTCCATCTGTACCAAAAAGTGACATTATTCCTCCTAATTATTTATTATTTTCAAAATATATTTTTACCTTCACCTCTTCAACAGACAGCCTCATCTTATCTCCCTCTGTTATAAGGGCTACAGTTTTAACCACCGGCACATTACTGACTGTTATCTTTATTGG
Organism: Thermodesulfovibrio sp.; assembly: GCA_027016675.1. Classification (GTDB taxonomy): domain Bacteria; phylum Nitrospirota; class Thermodesulfovibrionia; order Thermodesulfovibrionales; family JdFR-85; genus JAADHP01. The sequence continues at coordinate 1,249 of JALUSH010000108.1, read as the reverse complement.
CTCTGTCTTCACTGTACTTATGGCTTTTAGCAATGTCTCAGGACCTTCGGCTGTCACTATCTCGGGTATTACCTCTACACGCATGGTCCTTTTCAACCCCTTGGAGTTCGAAAATACAGGTATCACCCTGAGGTCCTTTCTTATTATTTTATCAATAAACACCTCAACCTCAGAGGGATTCACAGAGGCCACCTCCACTGAAGAGGGTTTCTTTATCCGGCTGCGCTGTATCCTGTATTTTTTCACACCTGCTGTTGCTCCACTGAGATCTACAAACACCCTGATATCCTCAGGCCTTATTGATGCAATTGCCCTCTCTGAGCCATAAACACTGATATTTACCCTGTCCTGTCCCTTCTTGATAATCTCATACCCCTGGGGTATATTGATATACTCAATAGGCACCACAAGACTGACCTCAGATGTGCCTTTTGCAGAAATCATATACCAGAGCACAATGGCAAGTCCAAGAGAAAGCAATTTAAGCCCGAAATTATGTGTAATAAGACCTTTCATTTCCTCTTCTTTTCGGTAAAAAGGGAGGTTAAGACATCCCTCATGGTTCCCATATCCATGGGGCCTTCCAGTTTTCCTTCATAGGCTATGGAGATAAGCCCCTTTTCCTCTGATATTATTATAACAACAGCATCCGTCTCCTCTGTAATGGCAATGGCAGCCCTGTGTCGTGTACCAAGGGAACGGTCAAGATCACTTCTCAATGTAATAGGGAGAAAGCAGCCTGCCGCAACAATCCTTTCCTCCCTGATAATTACAGCTCCATCATGTATGGGCGAGGTGGGATGGAATATACTTAACAGTATCTCCTTTGTCACCTTTGCATCAAGGGGAGTACCGATCTCCACAAAATCATTCAGGGAATCCTCCCTTTCAATCACAATTAACGCACCTATCTTCCTGCTGGCAAGTGATATAGCTGCCCTTACAATCTCATCAAAGGACTTGAGTTCAGATGCAGAAGCAAGGGGCTGAAAGAAAGGGGTTTCACCCATGTGGGCAAGGGCCTTCCTGATCTCAGGTTGAAAGAGGATTATGAGTGCCAGAACCACCTGTGCCCAGAAACTCTGAATTATCCAGTAAAGTGTATGGAGTCTAAGGATGTCAGATATAAGAAGAACCACAAGAAGTACACCAAGACCAATAAGCATCTGGACCGCCCTTGTACCCTTTATAATCAACAAAAGCCTGTATATTATAAAGGCAACAATCAGGATGTCAAGGAGATCCTGCC
>JALUSH010000107.1 GCA_027016675.1 Thermodesulfovibrio sp. | reverse complement strand
GGTATTACATGAGGCATAAGGTTATATACGGCTGGTGTTTTCTGAAATCCGCCGTGCCTGAGCCTGTGGCTAATGACTGCTGTGTATCAGGTGTTAAGCCTCAGAAGACGGAGAAGCCCCTGACAAAAGAGGTAACACCCGGTGAGTCTGTAGGCGGCAGGGGCGAAGGTGGGGTGGTTCTTGTAAGGCCCATTGAGCCTGGAGACAATGAGGATGTCCATAAAAAGAAGACCCCACACAGCAAAGGGCATGAAAAAGATAAGGGCTCAAAAAAGAAATACAGTAAAAAAGAACTACCGCATAAGGTTCAGCATCCCGGGGTACATAATAGAAGGGGGCATCACCACAAAGAAAAGGAAACCTCAAGGCTCAGGGAGGTTGAGAGGATTCTTGAGGCAATAGACCTTCAGGATGAACAGGGCAGACAGACCATAATCACTATTCAGCCTTTTAAGGAAAATGAACACTCACCCTATGAGGGAATAATTCAGCATATCAGGGACAATGGTAATCATCAGGATCATGCACCGGCTGACACAGCGGTTCGTGATATGCCAGATCTGAAAATATCTTTTTATGATTTCCCTCCTCAATGGAATAAGGGTCTTAAACCAAACCCTCCACAGATAAACCATCAGGTATCATTTGCTGCAATAATTATGAATGCAGGCAACGCTCCTGTGGATAAGGAATTTAACACTACCCTTTATCTGGATGGAAAGGCATTAAAAACATGGAGATTTATGCCTCTGAAAAAAGAGGAGGACCTGAAGCATCAGAGAAATCCACTGAACCCTGGAGCACATATAATATACACCTATGATGGCGTAAGGTTATCAAGGGCAGACAGACACTCTATCAAGTGGGTGGTAGATGTTGATGATGAAATTTCAGAGAGTGATGAAACCTTAAAAAGCAACACTGCAGAATCATTGGTGTTCTGGCAGTTTCCACCTGACCTTATTGTTGAGGATGTAAGGCCTGATAAACTATCAGGAGGGCAGAAGATTATATGGTATATAACTGTCAAAAATATTGGAAAGGGCGATGCAACAAGTGGATTTGTCACAACATTCTTGCCCAAGGCCGCTGGTGGCTCTCAAGAGGATTTCAATGTTGGCTTTCTTAGGGCCGGTGGACGAATAACATTTAAAACAACCCAGTCCTTCAGGGTTTGGGGAAAGACGGAAGTAAGGGTTATAGTGGATTCGGCCCATTCGGTGCAGGAGGCATTGCCGGATGGTGAAAACAACAACGAGTTTGTAAGAGTGTTTAACCTTCTGCCTGTTGACCTGAAGGTATCTGAACTTATTGTCAGACCTGAAAAACCACAGCAGCATGATCCTGTCTCTGTCTCTTTTAAGGTAAGCAATATAGGGAAAGGCGATGCTTTACTGCCTTTTAAGGTTCGTGTTATGCCTGGAAAACTCTCGGGAGGTCTTGTTCAGCCTGTGCTGCTTACAGTTAAAGGTCTGAAAGCAGGTGAATCTACCGTGCTTGTGAATAAATTAAGGCTTCGGGAAGGCAGATACAATGTCTATGCGGAGGCTGATTTCCCTGCTCCACATCCCGTTTATTTTGAACCTGACAGAAAAAACAATGTAAAGACCGGCACTGTAGTTGTAAGCATAAAGCCGCCTACATCCTACAGGTTTCTTGGCTGCATGCCCTGTGACTCAGAGCTTGGTGATCTGGAAAGTGACGAAATGAACGGGGTGGCACACAGCAATAAATATTGGTTCTGGTCAAATAATGAAAATGGGAAGGTAGAGCTGGCAAGGACACCAAGGGGTAAAGTGACTACTGTTGATAAATATGCATGGCTTCCTGATGGTCTACAACCTAAATACAAGGGTATGATGATGATATTAGTAAAATCAGGATATAATCATGCAGGCGACATAGATTTTTACGGCGGGTATCTCTATGTTCCGCTTACTGGTGTGACTAAAAAGGATGAACCTCCCATAGCCCCTATTGTCGCCATCTTTGATGAGGACCTTAAGTTTATTAAGTATGCAAGATTTCCAGTAAATATACAGACAGATGCGGCATGGGTGGCTGTAAACCCAAAAGATGGCCTTCTTTATTCCCATGGAAAGGACATTCATAAGCTGACCGTCTATGATAGGAAATTTAAAGACGGAGGAACACTCAGATATATAAAGACTGTTACATTGAAATTTAAACATGCCCCTTCAGAAGGTGACCAGTGGTGGAGTAAAGTATGGCACCAGGGAGCTGCTTTTAGCAAAAATGGTCTCTTTTATCTCGTTATAGATCACGAAAGCGATGAGCCAAGTAAATACACAGGTGTCCATGTGTTCAGAATAAATGGAAATACCGGGACTGAACTGTCCTTGACACCTCTTGCATTGGCAGGTTGGCCGAAGCGGTTTCCTGTAAAATCTGGTTCACAAAACTCGTACATTCCTGAATTTTTATACCTGCCTTATAATCCCGACAACGCCTTTGGCCGGGAAGAGGAGCTTGAAGGGATTACTGTTGTGGACCAGCCGAATTATGGACAGGTACATATTATTATGCTCAACAATGACATTGATGATGACAATGTCTATCTATACCATTTTTCTCTGAATAATGACTACTGAGCATATAAGAGATAGGGAATAAAAGATGAAGAAAAAGGGACTGATTAGATTTATTATGGTTGTGCTTTTATCTGTTATGCTGACGGCAGCAATGTATAAGCCTGCTATGACAGGAAGCAACTCCTTCGGCATCAACCTGGGCGGTGGGAGTTCGGCTGGCAGCCCCTATGGTGATATCTTGAATAAGATAAAGAGGAAAAAAGAGCTGCAGAAACAGCAGTTCCCATCTCCTCCTCAAATCCCTCCACAACAATCTCAACCGCCTGAGTCATCTTCCAGTCCCGGCGGCATACAACAATCATCACCACCTTTTATGGATATCCCTTTACAACAGGAGAGACCTGCCAAAGCCCCGGTCACACCAGCAATTTCGCTGCCAGGATTAACACAAAAGGAATTTAAAGGTCTCCCACCCGTTTTACAGAGGCTTTTTGATCTTGGGAACAGGGTTGCTATTTCAATGAATCCCCTTACACAGTGTAGCGATATAGACAGAGGTGCCAGAGAGATTATGCAGGAACTATTCAGAATAGTCTCCAGCAAAAGTGATGTTAAGATACCTGAAGGTTTTGTATTACCTATACGGTTTTGTAAAAAAACAGAGGTGGTCTGGAAAGACTGGGGTGAACTCAGGATAAAGGACCTGATGCCGGAGTTACTATACCATGTGGAGGTTAGAAGTAAGGCGGCCTGGACAGCCACATATACTATTGCAATGGGAAAGAATGGCTTGAGAGGTATTTTTAATGGCTATTTCCTTTACGTAAAAAGACCTAAAAAGGGAGAAACAAGAGGGGTTAAAGTGGACGCAAAGGGAAGGGTTAAGACTATATCTCTTGACGGAAGTGTATTTTATGGCCCCATTGATAGACATAAAATTCTTTCTAAGGGAGGGATTTCGGTTTTAGGCCCCGTAGAAGTAAAAAAGCCGTTACCACAGGATGTATCCGAGATGATTGCCGACCCTGAGCCTGTAACTCAATATGGCATACATTTTGTCGCACCTTCGGTGCTGTTCTATAATTCAAGGGATGCACTAGCTGGAAAGGCAGGAATTCCTGCATCCTGTCATAGGATAACCGGTGAACCTCAAATAATGTTCAGTGCCAGAGATCTTTCAATCGCCATTAAAAGAGGAAAACTGGTGAAGATATTGGGAAGGGGAGAGATAGTTATTGGAGAAGTCTTTAAAGTGTTGCCTGATGGTAGCAGAGAGAAAGTTGGAGAGATGTATAAAAAGATTGTTATCGACGGTTTAACAGCACAGAGTAAGGGAGTAGGAGATGTCGTTGCAGTAGTTTATAAAAAACTCCCTGATGGAAGAAAGGAAAAGGTCGGTGTTGTCTTTGGCTATGGCGATTTCCATCTTGGAGAATCTGAAACAGCCCCTGATTGTCTTGATTTTACAACGGTAATAGAGATAGAACTTCCTCCTCTCATCTGTAAAACAGACAAAAATGCAGGCAGTGGTGCCATTGCTGTTGCAGGAGATTGTATTGACCACGGCGGTTATATAATGCCAAATGAAGACAGGGTATTTGTCAACGGTAAACCAGTTGCCAGAGTTGGAGACAGGGTTTTCTGCCTCATACATGGTATAACCGAGATTGTAGGTG
>JALUSH010000106.1:5123-12314 GCA_027016675.1 Thermodesulfovibrio sp. | reverse complement strand
CTTGACCCCTGACTGTATTTATTGCCCCCTGCCTTGTTTACAAATTTGAAATTATTTTGGACTCTACTGTCCAGATATATAAAATCATTATATTTAATTTATTGCTTGACTTTCAAGTAAAATATTGAGAATGTCCTGAACAGGTTTTGATATTTTGTAAGGAGAATCACTATAATTATTACTATGGGAAAAAGGAGTGATTATCTTGAAGGATTGAACAAGCTAAAACAACATGTTTTTTATGAATTACTTGAGATAGTGGGGCGGGTATTTATTATTGTCAGGTATCATGAGGATGTACGGATTGGTAACAGGGGGTTTCTGCCAGAGGAAAGAGAGAAGGGAATTGTACTTGTCTTTAACAAAAATATGAACTTTAACTGGCATGATTGGGGAATCGAGGCAAGGCTTGTATTTGGTTCCTCCACTGAGCATTGCCTGATTCCAGTAGAGCATATCATTGGCATATATTCCCCTGAATTGAATACCCAGTTTTTATCTATTTATGAGGAGTCAGAAGAGGAGATTCCTTCCCGTAAGGTTGAACCTCAGACAGATGAAAAGGGAGGGGACAAGATCATAAAGGTGGATTTTAAAAAGAGGAACTAAAAGAGGTACCTCATTTTTGTGGACTTTAAGATAAAGTTCCACAGTGAATATTCCTGGGAGATAAGGCCACAGACAGGGAATTTGTAGTGTCCCACTATCCTGTAAAAGGTTCGGGCTGCATCAGCATAGAATTTGATATCAAGGAGTCTCTTCTTGAATGCCTCGGGGAAAAAGCTCTGGTAGAACAGTATCTTGTCTGCAGCGATCTTGTATGCCTCAATAGAGACCTCTGCTTTCTCCACCTCTTCTTTTAGCACATCAATTATTCTGACAAGCTCGCCTGAGTCTTCATAATGTTTCTCAGGTTCTACAAATCGTGTCAGGAGTTTTGATAGATATTCAATCTGGAGGAATCGCTCCCTGAGATCAACACTTGATTCATCACAGGTCTTTATAAGATAGTATTTGAAGAATTTTTCAGTATCAATTCCCTGTGAAACCATTCTCATGGGTACCTCCTATAACTATTATCGACAATAAGTACTTCTTTCTTTAATTATAAATACAAGAGATCGAATTTTTTCAAGATGATGCTTCAGCTCTTTTTGCTTATCTGTTTTATTTTGTTTACTCCTTTGTTTGATTGATTAGATTGTGGACAATGGTAAAGGTCATTACCTAATAGTAAAAAAGACAAGCTTGCTACTGACAGCCTTCGGTAGTCTTTCAATTGCGGGGAAAGAGAGACATTGCGAGAGCAATCGATGCAATTCTGGAGATTGTGAGCAAATTGAAAAATCCTTGAAAAATGTCACAATCAAAAAACTTCGGGGATATTTTCTATCTTCATGCTTATATCCACGGCCTTTGCAGAGTGGGTCAGTGCTCCCACTGAGATATAGTTCACTCCAGTGAGGGCCAGTTCTCTTACATTCTCCAGGTTGACTCCGCCAGAGACCTCTATTACTATATCCTGTCTTTTCCCTCTTGCAAGGGCAACTGCTGACCTTATCTCTTCCACTCCCATATTATCCAGCATCACTATATCAGCCCCTGCATCCAGTGCCTCCTTCAATTCATTCAGGTTTTTGACTTCCACCTCTATCTTCAAGAGATGGGACTTTGCCTCCTTGACCAGTGCTATTGCTTTTTTAATGCCACCTGCTGCCTCTATATGATTGTCCTTAATGAGTATACCATCGTAAAGACCAAATCTGTGATTTTGTGCCCCTCCAACTCTGACAGCGTATTTTTCTAAAGGCCTCAAAGTGGGAGTGGTCTTTCTTGTATCAAGTATCTTTGCACCTGTATCTTTCACCTTTTCAACAAAGCTATGTGTAAGTGTTGCAATACCAGATAGTCTCTGAAGGATGTTCAGTGCAACTCTTTCACCCATAAGCAGATACCTGGTATTGCCTTTGAGTTGGGCTATTACAGAACTGCTGCTAACACAGTCCCCGTCATTGAAAAAGCTCTGTATTGTTATTTCGTTTGAAAGGTATCTGAAGACTTCTGTAAAGAAGGGGAGTCCTGCCAGTATGAAATCCTCCTTGGCAATGGCCTTTGCAAGGGACACATGATTGTCCGGTATGGTAAGCTCTGTTGTAATATCACCCGTGCCAATGTCCTCACTGAGCGCACTTTTAATGAATTCCTTTATCGCTTCCTGGGAAATCATAATGAATTATTTTTTGTTTTTTAAAAGCGAGAAAAAGCCCAGGACTCCGCCGATAACCGCTCCAAGGGAGATGGCTGACTTCCAGTCAAAAACAGTCTTTACATCACCTTCCACCTTGTTTGCAATTAAAAAAAGCGTTTTGGTGTTCCTGGAGGTAATGTTTTTACTTATAATGATTCCTGAGGCACTATCTCGGATATCTGTATGAGAGCGGGTTAAAATCAGCGGGCTTAAGGAATAGCCGAGCCCTGTATTATTACTGACCGTTATAACACTGATACTCTGACTGAGATTTACATCGTTGCCATGAACAATCAGAGAGGCAGTCTGAGATGCCTCCAGGCGTTCTGCATCAATGCTTATAGCACCCACCTGTTCCATCTCCACATGGCTGCCCTCCACAGACCTGGCAGTGCTCTGCCTCATGTTTACTATCTCGGCATCTAAGATATTTAATTCACCCTCAACTATCTCTTTTTCCTGTTGTTCTTTGTCATCCATAGTCAATCTCCTGTTAGTTCTTCTAATCTATTAATGCCTTCAATAATACGCTCCTTTTTCACCATAAATTCATTATACCTTTTTTTCTCCTTTTCTACAACTTCCTGTGGAGCCTTGCGGATAAAATCCTCATTGAGAAGTTTGCGATCAAGTAGGGATATGTTTTCTTCCACCTTCTTAAGGTCTTTTTTGAGACGTTTGATTTCTGAATCCACGTCTATCAGTCCCTCAAGGGGGATATAAACCTCAAGGTGTTCTTTTACTGCAGTGGCAGAACCTTTTTTTTTCTTTATATCAAGGTCGATTATGAGTTTGTTGGCCTTTGCAAGTTTTCTTATATAGAGGTCATTGTTCTTAAGTACCTGATAGGTGGCTCTCTCAAAGGGTCTTATCTGTACCTCCAGTTCAGCAGAGGGGGGGATATTCAACTCACCTCGAATACTTCTTACAGCGGTTATGGCCTCTTTTATGAAGCCCATCTGCTTCTCGGCCTCCTCATCGCTGTCAGTATAATAGGGATATTCAGAGACCATTATACTTTTACCACTATGGGGAATCCTTTGCCAGAGTTCTTCTGTAACGAATGGCATAAAGGGATGAAGTAATCTGAGCAGGTGCTCCAGGATATAGAGAAGGCAGTTCTGTGTTGCAAAATGAATTTTTTTCTTTTCCTTTTCAGCAGGTTGTGAATAAAGAATGGGCTTTACCAGTTCTATATACCAGTCACAAAACTCATGCCAGATGAACTGGTAGATTGTATTTGCAGCATCATTGAAACGATATTCCTTAAGCGCCCTGTCCATCTCTATAGTGGTCCTGTTGAGCCTGCTTACTATCCATCGACCGGTGATATCAAGGTCATCTATCCAGTCTTTGATGTTATATGATGGGGATATGCCCTCTGTATTCATCATAATAAATCTTGTGGCGTTCCATAGCTTGTTGATAAAGTTTTTATATCCCTCCACCCTCTCTTCAGAGAATTTTATGTCACGGCCCTGTGCTGCAAAGGCTGTGAGGGTGAACCTGAAGGCATCAGCTCCATAACGTTCTATCATCACAAGGGGATCAATAACATTCCCCTTTGATTTGCTCATCTTCTGGCCCTTGGCATCTCGAACAAGTGCATGGATATACACGTCCCTGAAGGGCACATCATTCATAAACTTAAGCCCCATCATTATCATCCTGGCAACCCAGAAAAAGAGTATATCAAATCCAGTTACAAGCACGTCGGTAGGATAGAATCTTTTTAGATCAACTGTCTGTTCTGGCCATCCAAGTGTTGAAAAGGGCCAGAGAGCTGAAGAAAACCAGGTGTCCAGTACATCAGGGTCTCTGATAAGTTCCTGACTGCCACAGACAGGACACTCAGATGGGTCTTCTCTTTTGCATATAGGTTGTACAGAGGTGTCTATATGTACAGTGTTTGCAAACTCCATTATCTGTTCAGGTGTTATACCACGAAGTCTTAACTCAGTATAGGTGCCTCCCTTGATTTTCTCACCACCTGCATCTATGGGTCTGTAAAAATTGATATAGATAAGGTCACCCTGATGCTGTCCCTCTTCGGTCTTGCAATAGGGACAGTACCACACAGGGATCTGGTGGCCCCACCATATCTGCCTTGAGATACACCAGTCTTTTATATTCTCCATCCAGGCATTGTAGCTGTTTATCCACCCCTCGGGTATAATTTTTATTAGTCCTGAATTTACAGCCTTCAGGGCCTCCTCAGCAAGGTCTTTTACCTTTACATACCACTGGACTGTTGAGAAGGGTTCAATTATTGTTTTGCACCTGTAACAGTGACCAACGGAGTGGGTATGTTTTTGTTCTTTTTCAATCAGTCCTTTTGCCTGTAGGTCTTCAAGAACCAATTCCCTGCATTCATACCTGTTCAGCCCGGCATACCTTTTACCTGCCTCTTCTGTCATTCTGCCACTTTCATCAATCACCTTTATAAATGGCAGTGGTGGGGTCTGACGTTTTGCCATCTCTTCATCATTAAAATCATGGGCAGGCGTAACCTTAACAGCGCCGGTGCCAAAGGAGGGGTCAACCAGTTCGTCTGCAATTATGGGTATCTCCCTCTTTGTAAGGGGTAGTTTAATCTTTTTGCCTATAAGGTGCTTATACCTTTCATCATCAGGATGAACAGCAACAGCAGTATCTCCAAGCATTGTTTCAGGTCTTGTTGTAGCCACCACTATGTATCCACTATCGTCAGACAGGGGATAACGAATATATGTCAGTTTTCCTTCCAGTTCCTCATGTTCAACCTCTAAATCAGACAGCGCGGTATGGCATCTTGGACACCAGTTGATGAGTCTTAGGTCTCGATAAATAAGCCCTTCTTCAAAGAGACGAACAAAGACCTCTCTTACAGCCTTTGAGAGTCCCTCATCAAGGGTAAACCTCTGGCGTGACCAGTCACAGGAGGCCCCCAGCCTTTTTAGCTGATGGATAATTCTGCCTCCATATTCCTCTTTCCATTGCCATACGCGTTTAATGAAGCTGGCTCTTCCAAGACTGTATCGATCCTTGCCTTCCTTTGCAAGCTCTCGCTCAACCACATTCTGGGTTGCAATACCTGCATGGTCAGTGCCTGGCAACCATAGAGCACTGTATCCATGCATCCGTTTCCACCTTACAAGGATATCCTGAAGGGTAGCATTAAGGGCATGTCCCATATGGAGTGAACCTGTTACATTTGGTGGTGGTATAACAATACAGAAGGGTTTGCCGTCCTTGTTGACTTCGGGACGAAAGAATCCCTCTGACATCCAGAAATCATACCACTTCATTTCGTTTCTTGGTGAATAACTCCTGTCAAGTTCGCGCATGTTCACCTCTGCATGTTGGAGATTTAAAATACAGCATTATATTTTAACAAAATTGGCTATAGATATATATCTGAAATTGTTAATAGATAATGTAACAATCTTTATGTGGAATAGATGGGTATAGGGTTTTCACCTCATTCTCGATGAACATCCTGTCCATCTCCGAGGAATTTTGCGGATTCATCTGGAGGGTGAATCCTCTTGCAAAATTAAAACCGTTCAAACCCTATACCTGTCTATCCATAAAACTAACTCTAAAGTCGAACGGCAATTTGCAGTATATATCACGAAATTATTCAATACAGGTACCATATCTCAAATGGTTTGAATACTCCCTTTCAAAGAGGAGTATATATAGTGGGTTGCCTTGAACTGCCTAAAATGTTGCTTTTATTTTTTCAATCTCCTTGGTAATAATTGTTTCTGCTAAATCAGGTACGGTTTCCCATATGATCTTTTCCACCTGTTGTTTTAATGAGTCGCTTATTTCTTCGATGGTTGTTTTTATAGTCTCTTCAATTATATGGGGTATGGTTTCTTCCGCTAATCTCTCAATGGATATTTTCAATGTTTCTTCAACGGCCTTCTCAATGGCTCCATTAATATCAGAAGACTCGACAAGTTCTTCTACCTTCTGACTTATCCGTTCTTTGAGGTTGTCTTCTACAGCAGACAATGAAATATCTTTAAATATACCAGCTACCTTATCCTCAACTTTGTTTTCTATAATCTGCAATATCTCTTCAGAGGTTGGGGGTTCAATCTTTAGCTCTGCTGCTGGCTGTGAGGGAATCACCTCTTCCCGAGCAGTACCTTCTGAAATATCTTCTAATGCTGACTCCTCCACTGAACTCTCTACAGGTTCCATTGAAGATATTTCTTCACCTTCTTCCTCTGCTATTGCTGATTGTTCTTCTTCAATTATTGTAGAGTCCTCAGTAAGCGATATCTCTTCAGATCCTTCAATTTCACCAGACACTTCTTCTGCAGGTGAGACTTCTTCTATACTCCCTGCCTCTTCAGCAGTTTCAGCCATGAGTTCCTCTTCTGAGATATCCATCTCTTCCAGGGGAGCAGCTACCTCTACTGCTTCAGCCTCCAGAGCTACCTCTTCAACATGCTCAGTAACAACTTCTGCCTCCTCAAGGTTCTCTGGCTCCTCAGTAGTAGCTACAGCCTCTTCTATTTCCTTAGAGGCAAGAACAGCATTGAGTTTGCTAATAAGCTCCTGTGATTCAAAGGGTTTTACAAGATAGTCATCAGCCCTTACATCCCTTGCCAGTTCTTCATCAAGGGGTTCAAAGGCCCCTGCTAAAAGAATTACAGGGATATGTGAAAGTGATTCATCATTCTTAATCTTCTCACAGAGCTGGTATCCGTTCATATTGGGCATTTCTATATCAGCAAGTACAATATCAGGATTGTATTCCTTTATTATCGACCATGCCTCTTCTCCATTATTTACGGATTTAATCTCGAAATTTTCATCAGATAGTAGAAGTTCTACTACCTTCTGGATTGTGACACTATCATCAGCCAAAAGCAGCTTTTTTGACATAATTCACCTCTCCTTTACGAGTCTGTCCTCGTTTTTTATAACACTTAAATTTTATTGGT
>JALUSH010000106.1:0-5113 GCA_027016675.1 Thermodesulfovibrio sp. | reverse complement strand
TTATTGGTATGCACAAAAAATGTCAAGTGATATTTTAAAATATTAAAATGAATTTTTCCCAGATTAAAGAGATATTAAGACAATTCAAGAACGGTGATATTACCCTGGAGGAAACCCTCAGGGTGATAAAAGACCTTCCTTTTGAATCAGTTGGTGCCTCACATATTGACCACCATCGTGAGTTAAGACAGGGTATCCCTGAGGTTATTTTTGCAGAAGGAAAAAGCACTGAAGAGGTCGTGGAGATAGCCACAGCGATATTGAATAGAACTGGAAGGGTACTTATCACCAGGGCTAACGATGAGATCTATAATGCCCTGAAGAATATAAAAAGTATCAAGTATTTCCCGCGTTCAGGCGTTATTGCCACTGTTAACAACAATGCAGGTCTGGGTTATGTTATGGTTATTACGGCAGGCACCTCGGATATACCTGTTGCTGAGGAAGCACGGGTAACTGCTGATTTTCTTGGCAGTAGAGTTGAGACAGTGTATGATGTTGGTGTGGCTGGAATTCACAGACTGCTTGCCTATAAGGAAAGAATAGAAAAGGCCAATGTGCTGATTGTTGTTGCCGGAATGGAAGGCGCACTTCCCTCAGTTGTGGGTGGTCTTACTGACAGGATAATAATAGCCGTTCCCACCTCCAGGGGATATGGGACATCTTTCGGAGGTCTTACAGCGCTTTTTTCCATGCTTAACGCATGTGTGCCTGGTATTGCTGTGATGAATATAGACAACGGTTTTGGTGCTGGCTGTCTTGCCCATAAGATAAACAAGGCTATTGTGGAGAATAGGGTTTAAGATTCTATCAGCATTCCAGGAATCAACTTATCATTAGACATTTTCCTTTAAAATCTGATAAAATTTTAAGCTAATTTCATACCACTATAATTTATAAATTAACTGGAGGATGAGATGAAGAGTTACAACATAGCAGTAATACCTGGGGATGGGACAGGTCCTGAGGTAATAAGGGAGAGTGTAAAGGTACTTGAAGCGACATCGAGGAGGTATGATTTTGAGTTAAGGTTTCAATACTATGATCTTGGTGGGGAGAGGTATTTGAGGACAGGGGAGCTATTACCTGAAGGGGTTATAGAAGAATTGAGGGGTTATGATGCGATATTACTTGGAGCGATAGGGCATCCTGGGGTAAAGCCTGGAGTACTGGAGAAGGGGATATTGCTGAGGATGAGGTTTGAACTTGATCAATATATAAATTTAAGGCCTGTAAAGCTCTATCCTGGAGTAGAGTGTCCGTTGAAGGACAAGGGGCCTGAGGATATAGACTTTGTTGTAGTCAGGGAGAACACAGAGGGACTTTATGTAGGAGGTGGGGCATTTTTAAGGAAGGGGACACCTCATGAGGTAGCGATACAGGAGTCGATCAACACCCGGCATGGTGTAGAGAGGTGTATAAGGTATGCCTTTGAATACTGCAGGAGGAGGGACAAGGGAAAGAAATTGACACTATGTGGGAAGACGAATGTACTGACCTTTGCATGGGATTTATGGCAGAGGGTATTTGAAGAGGTAAAGGGGGAGTATAGAGATATAGAGACGGAGTATGCGCATGTAGATGCGATGACGATGTGGTTTATAAAGAATCCCGAGTGGTTTGATGTGATAGTAACGGACAACATGTTTGGAGATATCATAACGGATCTTGGTGCGATGATACAGGGGGGTATGGGGATAGCGGCTGGTGGGAATATAAATCCTGAGGGTGTAAGCATGTTTGAGCCCATAGGGGGTTCTGCGCCGAAGTATACGGGGAAGAACATGATAAATCCACTTGCAGCGATCTGTGCAGGAGCGATGATGCTGGAGCATCTTGGCGAGGAAGAGGCAGGACAGGCTATTGAGAAATCCGTGATGGAGGTTACAGGGAAACATCTGAAGAGCCTTGCTGCAGGCAGGATGGGTTATACTACAACTGAAGTGGGTGCTCTTGTTGCAGATTATGTAAGCAAGATTTAATGAGACCCATAGGTGTTCATACCTCTATTGCTGGAGGTGTCCATTTATCACTCGAACGGGCATATCGTCTAAAATGTTCAGCAGTTCAGTTCTTTTCTCATTCTCCACGGACATGGTCTGTCAGGACAATAAAAGATGAGGAAGTAGAGAGATTCCAGCAATTAAGAAGGCTCTACGGGTTTGAACATATCTTTATTCATAGTTCATATCTTATAAATCTCTGCTCACCTGATGAAGAGATCTGTAGAAGATCAATTGAAATGATGTTGTTTGAGCTCAAGATAGCAGATCTCCTGGGTGTTGAGTATGTGGTTGTCCATCCTGGAAGGTCTGCTGGTCAATCTTCTATCGAGGCAATGGAAAAGATTAGAAACTCTTTAAGGATAATATATGATAGATGGAAGGGCAGAGCTGGTATTTTACTTGAGAACACTGCTGGCCAGAAAGGTGATGTTTCATCCACCTTTCCGCGGATTGCAGAGATTGCTACGGGGTTTTCTGATGGTCTTATAAAGGGTATCTGTTTTGATACTGCCCATGCATACCAGGCAGGATATGATATAACTACCCGGGAAGGGCTCACTGCATTACAATCCGAATTTAAAAGATACATGCCAGGATATCAGGTCAGATTGATCCATCTGAATGATTCCAGGGCACCCTTTCACTCAGGACTTGACAGGCATGAACACATTGGCAAGGGAACAATCGGCAAAGATGGTTTCAGGGTATTCCTTTCTTGTCCCTTTTTTAGAGATATTCCCTTGATACTGGAAACACCAAAGAAGACAGAGGATGATGATAAAAGAAATCTTTCTGTTGTTAAAAAACTGCTTGGCGAAATTGATTAGAAAGGATTGTCTCTCCTGTTGAATACAGTCATGGCCTCCTGCAGGCCTGCAGAAACTATCGTCATGGTAGCCTCGACAGCCCTTTTGATAGAGCTGATTATGATTTCCCTTTCCTCATGAGGAAGCTTCTCAAGCACATATCTTTCCAGAGGTATGTTTGCAGGTCTTCCAATACCGATTTTGACTCTTATAAATTCACTGGAATCAAGACATTCTATTATTGATTTTATTCCCTTGTGACCACCTGATGAGCCACCTTTTTTGATTTTGATCTTACCTGGCAGGAGATCTACGTCATCATGGATTACAATGAGATTTTCAGGTGTAACCCTCTTTTTCTTTAACACATGAGCCACAGCTATTCCGCTCAGGTTCATATAGGTGAGGGGTTTAAGTAGTATTACTGGAGTGTCTTGAATTATACCTTCGGCTATTGAATAGGTTTCTTCTGAAGTGAAGGAGAGATTTAGTTTTTTTGCCAAAAGCTCTAAAGCCCGAAACCCAACATTGTGACGGGTATCTTTATACTTCCCTCCAGGATTGCCAAGACCTGCTATTATCCACAACTATAGTGTACCCCTAAAAGATTACTATTGTTCTTCTTCAGTTTCCTGTTCTTCTTTTTTGCCCTTCTTCACCACCTCTGGTTCTGCCATCTCTTCTTCCTCTACTGCTTCTTCTTCAGCGGCCTCCTCTTCAGTTGGTGTTGTTACAGTAGCTATCACCTCTTCTGCGTCCTCTGTAACCTTGACACCCTCGGGTATCTGTAGGTCACTGACATGGATCGACTCCCCGGCCCTGAGCTCTGAAACATCCACCTCTAAATGTGGGGGGATCATATCAGGCAGACACTCTATCTCCAGTTCTGTTAAAACCTGCTGGAGCACACCGCCCTCTTTCTTGACACCTACAGGTTCACCCTTCAGGACTATTGAGATCGTTAACCTTACCTTTTCCTTGAGCGAGACCTCATAAAAGTCTGTATGCAACAGTTGCCCCTTCACAGGATCAACCTGGTAGTCCTTTAAGAGTGCCAGCTTGGAAGTACCGTCATTAAACTGGAGGTTGATCATAACCTGTTCGCCCATGGTGCTGTTTATAAATTTTACTATTTCTTCTTTCCTGATCTTGATCGGTGTTGACCTGCCTGCTCGGTATAATACAGCAGGTATAAAACCTGCCCTTCTCAGTGAGCGGGCCGACCCCTTTCCATACTCTGTTCTCGGTTCACAGTTGATTACATATCTTTCCATAGTATCCTCCTCGAATCAGACGAATAATGAACTTATAGAAGTCTCTTCATGGATTCTCTTGATTGCCTCTGCAAACAGACCGGCAATACTCAGAACTGTTAGTTTACTACATTTGGCCTGTTTACTGTCAAGTGGAATGGTGTTTGTAACAATAACCTCCTTTAAAGGTGAAACATTTATCCGATCAACAGCAGGCCCTGAGAGGACGGCATGGGTGCAGGCAGCGGATACTGCTTCTGCCCCCCTCTCAATAAGGACCTCAGCAGCCTGTACAGTAGTGCCTGCTGTATCTATCATATCGTCAAGTATGAGAGTGGCCTTTCCCTTTACATCTCCAATCACATTCATTACCTGGGAGACATTTGCCTTTTCGCGCCTTTTGTCAATTATTGCCAGAGAACAGCCTAATCTTTTAGCAAATGCCCTTGCCCTTTCCACACCTCCAGCATCAGGTGATACAATGACAAGATTACCATTGGGGTAGTTTTCATTTATATAATCCAGTAATACTGGCATGGCATAGAGGTGATCAACAGGTATATCAAAGAAGCCCTGGATCTGGCCTGCGTGTAAATCCATAGTGAGTACTCTGTGTGTACCTGCTGTTTCAATCAGATCAGCAACAAGCTTTGAAGAGATAGGAACCCTTGGCTGTACCTTTCTGTCCTGCCTGCCATACCCATAGTAGGGAATCACGGCTGTAATTCTTCTTGCAGATGCTCTTCTCAGGGCATCTATTATTAATAAAAGTTCCATAATGTTTTCATTTACAGGGGTGCATGTGGGCTGAATAACAAAGGCGTCTGCTCCTCTCACATTCTCATTAATCTGGACCATTATTTCGCCGTCACTGAAGCGTGTAACGGTTGTATCTGTTAATGGTTCGCCAAGATGCTTTGATATCTCCTCAGCCAGTGTGCGATTTGCATTACCCGTGAGAAGTTTGATTCCTTCAGGCATCTCTTTCTCCTTTCAATTGTAGAAGTTAAGAACGAGAATTTTTCTGCGAATACAATTTATTTAAAAT
>JALUSH010000105.1 GCA_027016675.1 Thermodesulfovibrio sp. | reverse complement strand
ATTTATTTTACTGCCTGTTCATCTGAATATTCAAAGGACAGGACATCTGAGCCTTGATGTCTGCAAAAAAAACGTTCAATTCAATCATCTCTCAGGGATTGTCTATATCCCGATTACCAGCACTGTGGTGTTGAATGCTCCTCAGTATCGGATAGTCAAGTGGAATAGTTATTTGTCCTCTATATCTCCTCCTGTTATTGAAATAAACAAACCTCCTGTTTGAGTCAATCAAATCTACTAAAAGCCATTATAATAATGTTATTATACTTCCGTTCGAATTATTTTCTTAAAAGAAGGGAGAGAAGGACTTGAAAAGGCTAAAACTTTTACATATAGCACGTAAAAATATTAAGAGGAAGTTTTTCAGGAGTATCTCCATAATGCTGTCAGTGATGGTGGTTGCAGCAACCCTCTTTTCTGTAACCACTGTGATGGATTCTGTTGAGACAAGTATCGAGAAGGGTACTGCCCGACTCGGGGCTGACATTATGGTTGTGCCTGCCGAAGCAGAGGCACAGGCCAAGACAGCACTACTTGCAGGTGAGCCATCTATATTCTATATGGACAGAGCAATTGAGGATAAAATCAGAAAGGTAAAGGGTGTTAAGGCTGTAGCAAGTCAGGTCTTTCTGCAAACAGCTAAGTATAGATGTTGTGATGTATCAAATATGTTATTGATTGGCTTTGACCCTGAACATGACTTCACTATAATGCCCTGGCTTTCAAAAGAGCTTACAAGACCCCTGGGTACTGATGAGATAATAATGGGAAGAGGCCTTACTGCCTATGATGTGGGTTCAAAGATAAGATTTTATGGTAAATACTTTGAGGTGGTAGGGATGCTTGAGGAAACAGGGATGAAGTTTATAGATAATTCTGTTTTCATGCCCTATGCTGCAATGAAGAAGCTTGCAGAAGAGTCAAAACACAAAAAGGGTGTAAAGGCAGCAAATCTCCCTGTTGACAAGGTCTCTACTGTACTTGTACAGGTTGAACCTGAGATAAGCCCACAGAGAGTGGCTATATTTATTGAGCATGATATCCCTGGTGTAAAGGCTATTGTTTCAGAGCAGGTTATTTCATCAGTGAGAAAGCAACTCTTTGTATTACTCAGGAGTATACTTTCCATCAGTATAATACTCTGGATAATGGCCTTATTGCTGATAGGGGTTGTCTTTTCCATGATAGTTAATGAACGTCAGCGAGAGATAGGTCTTCTGAGGGCCATGGGGGCCAAAAGGAAAAATATATTCAGGTTGATTATGACAGAGGCATCGATTCTTTCTATTATGGGTGGAATTGTTGGTATTGCCATAGGAGGAGCCTTTTTATATACATTCAAAGGCTTTATCAGGGCATCCCTGAATATACCTTATCTCTGGCCTACTATCCCAGAGTATGCAATACTTGTAACAGGTTGTTTGCTCCTGTCCTTTTTAACAGGTGCTGTAGCAGCACTCTGGCCTGCGATACGCTCTATGCGGATGGAACCCTATGAGGCAATAAGGAGAGGAGAGTAATTTTTAATTTAAGATTTAAGATTTAAGATTTGAGATTGAAAATTGAAGATTGTAGATTTGAACACTTAGGAGGATTTAATGATTGAGGTAAAAGAGCTTACAAAGACATACAAGGTGGGAAGTGACATCATAAAGGCTGTAGACCATGTGAATCTTGATGTCAAGAAGGGAGAGTTCATCTCCATACTTGGCCATTCTGGAAGTGGCAAGACCACGCTTTTAAGCTTGATTGGTGGTCTTACAAAGCCAGACTCAGGTACTGTAAGAATAGATGGAACAGATATATGGTCCATAAGTGACAATGAACTTTCAGAACTGAGAAACAGAAAGATTAACTTTATTTACCAGTTTGCCAGCCTGATACCGACCCTGAATATTATCGAGAATGTTCTTGTGCCTACAGCATTCAGACCAAAGGATGAGCCAATTAACTATTATGATTTTGCCATGGAGCTTCTTGAGATGGTGGGAATCAAGGAAAAGGCTCAATCCTATCCAGCAGAATTAAGTGGTGGGCAGCAACGCCGCGCTGCAATTGCCAGGGCATTTATAAATAACCCTGAGATTATACTTGCTGATGAGCCTACAGGAGACCTTGATGAGGAGACAGAGGCAGAAATAATGGATCTGTTCAGAAGGATGAACAGGACAAAAGGTATTACCTTTATTATAGTAACCCATAGTTCTGAACTTGCGCGTCAGACCGAAAAGAGATACCGGATGGCCAATGGGACATTAAAAGAGGAAGTATGATTTTATCAAAAACCCCGATAGGGTATGTTCTGATAGTTTGCATTGTTCTGCTTTCTGTAATTGCCTGTACAGAAAAGGGGCCTCCCGAGATCAGCATAAAATGGCCTCAGATGCTTGTTGAAGGTGACAGTGGAGCAGCTTTTATGGTAATATTCAACAAGGGCAAGGGCAGTGATACACTGAAGGGTTGCACGGTGAAGGAGTATACTCAACTGACCTGTGAGCTTCATGATATTGTAAAAGGCAGAATGCAGCTGGTTAGAGACTTTGAGGTGCCAGCAGGTGAGACTCTTGAGCTTAAACCTGGAGGAAGGCATCTCATGCTTTTCGGACTACCTGAGAATCTGCAGGGAGAGATTACCATTGTACTGCACTTTGAAAAGACAGGAGATGTGCCTGTGAAGACAGGAGTTGTAAGATGAAAACCATTAGAGTATATGTTGCCGGGATTTTACTCCTGTCCTTCCTGATTATGGCAGTCTTTCCCCCTCTTGTGGTTTTATCTCACAGAGATGAGGCATCCGGGGTTCATGGCAAACATTATCTTACCATTGATGTGTGTTCCCCTGGGAAAGGAGACCTTGTAAATGATTTCGGAGGTTTTATTACTATCTCCGTGTTTGTCCTGACAGTAACCTATAGTCTTTTTTTCTTTTTAAGACCATCTGCGAAGAAATTTGTATCGCTTAATAATCCTCCCCGTTTGAGACCACCTGAAGCTTTCCTATAAGCTTTTTTCTGCAAATTATGTATACCCTCATAAAGGGATGTGTTTCACATCCTGGATAAAATGATTATCAAAACAATGAGGAGGTCTGAAATGGCAAAGAAATTTGTGATTTCAATAGCTTTAATAGTTCTGTTTCTATTTGTTTCCAGTATGAATGTTATGGCCACCTCTCCTTCAACCCCATCTGAAAAGGACAAGTGTCCTGTTTGTGGTATGCAGGTTAAGCCATATCCGAACTGGGTGGCAGAGATCGTGATGAAAGATGGGACTCGCTTTTTCTTTGACGGCCCCAAGGATATGTTCAAATTTTACTTCAATGTAAAAAAGTATGCACCTGGAAGGTCACAGTCCGAGATCGAGGCAGTATATGTAACCGAATACTACAGTACAAAGATGGTGGATGCAAAGGGCCAGGATGTATATTTCATAGTAGGTAGTGATGTCAAGGGGCCAATGGGTATGGAGATCGTGCCTGTGAAAGGCAAGGAGCATGCAGAGACCTTTATGAAGGATCACAATGGCAAAAAGATGCTCAGATTCGATGAGGTTACCATGAAGGATATCCCTATGGGAATGAAGGGCATGAAAGGTATGAAAGGCATGAAGATGAAGGGTATGTAGTATTATCAATTTTCAGGGGCGTATTGTAAAAATACGCCCCTGAAAAACTATAGGTTCTGCAGGCATTAGAGTCATGCTGAACTTTTTTACAGTATCTCAGAATTGTACTGGTATCTCGATGAGATTCTGACCTTCGTCAGAATGACACGGTGGAACCATTTTAGGTAATTATTAATAAAGCTCCCCGACCAGAGGTTGTGGCATTCTGGCAGTTTTTGTAATTAAAGACAGGGATGGCCATTGCGAACTATAAAGTAATTGTAGGACAATTTGGTTATGAAATACAGGGTTTTTATATCGATAATAATGATTGAGATAATCGTAATCTCAGGCCTTTTTATTACGGCTGCAGGGATGGTTGAAAAACGTCAGAAAGAGATTGAGGCAAAGAAGAAGATAGTCAGGGTTCTCAGGCTCACAGACCTTTCCATATGGACAGAGGCACGCTACACAAGACATCCCTCACAGGCTGACTGGTTTGCACCCTTTCAGGACTATCCGTCCTCGATTGAACACTTTCCTGCAGGCTCGATACTATATCCATCTGCATTATCTGAAGTAGAGAGAGATCAGAAATGATAAAGCATCTAAAGATACTCGAATTTGCCATTTCTTCGCTCTGGCGCAGAAAATTCAAGAATCTTGGTATTATATTCGTCTTTTCTCTTATTATTTTTGTCCTCTCTTCGATACTGTTACTCACCTATTCCTTCAAAAAGGAGGCTATCGCAGTACTTGAGGGTGCACCTGAATTGATCGTGCAGAGGATAAGCGCTGGTAGACATGCCCTGATGCCTGTGGAATACATGAAAAAGGTGGAGAAGATCCCAGGTGTAGGTGCTGTTATACCAAGACTCTGGGGGTACTACTACGATATATCAACAGGCGGAAACTACACTGTTATGGCAGAATACAGTGGATTGAAGGATTTAGTGAATATAATGGAGGGCGGTTTTACTGGAGAGAAAGGAACATGTATCATTGGTAAGGGGATATCAGATGCCAGGTTTGCAGGTATAGGGAGTATCATACCCATTATAGGAGCAGATGGCAAGGTGCGTAAATTAAAGACAGCCGGTATTTTCACTGATGAGTCGCGTATAATTACGAATGATCTGATAATAGTTACACCTGATGATTTCAGGGATATCTTTAATCTGCCAGACAACATGGTAACCGATATAGTGGTTCAGGTGTATAATCCCACCGAGGTTGATAATGTCGCACGAAAAATCAAGAAAATCCTTCCTGATACAAGACCCATTACAAAGAATGAGATACTCAGAACCTATGATACACTCTTCGACTGGCGTAGTGGTATGGTGCTTACCATGTTTCTTGGTGCTATACTTGCCTTTATCATCCTTGCCTGGGACAAGGCTACAGGTCTGAGTGCTGAGGAAAGGCATGAGATAGGTATCCTTAAAGCCATAGGCTGGGAGACCTCAGATGTAATGGAACTGAAATTCTGGGAAGGTCTCGTTATATCGTCACTTTCCTTCCTCACAGGCCTTATAGGTGGTTATGTACATATATTCTTTTTCGGTGCCTCTGTGTTTTCACCTGCCCTGAAGGGCTGGTCTGTTATATTTCCTGAGTTTCATCTTATGCCCTATATAAATCCGTATCAAATAGTGGTGCTGCTGTTCATGACAGTAATCCCCTACATGGCAGCCACCATCGTGCCTTCCTGGAAGGCAGCCATTACTGACCCTGATGTAGTGATGAGAGGATAAGTTGATAGTGATGAGGAGCAAGTTGTAAGTGTTTAGTGTTGAGTTATGAGTGGTAAGTAAAGATTAAAGGTAAGTAGCAATGGAAGCTATAATCAGAATAGAAAAGGCAAGCAAATGTATTAATCGTGGAAGGCCTAATGAGATCTGGCCTGTAAAGGATGTTTCTCTTCAGATCCTCAGAGGCGAAGTGGTGGTATTGAAAGGCCCCAGTGGCTCTGGCAAGACATCTCTGCTGAGTCTTATAGGGTGTATGAGCAGACCCACAGAAGGCAGGATCTTGATCCATGGCAGGGATGTGGCAAAACTGCCTGAGCGATTCCTTACTGATATAAGAAGAAGACTTTTTGGTTTTATCTTCCAGCAGTTCAACCTTATCCAGGGTATAACGGTGAGAGAGAACATAATGTTGCCCCTTTATCCCACAGAACGTTCATTCAGGGATATGAAAGACAGGGCGGAGGAGTTGATGGAGAGCCTTGGCATAATCGAGAGACAGCATTTCAGGGTAAAGGGTCTTTCTGGTGGTGAACAGCAGAGAGTCGCAATAGCAAGGGCATTAATAAATGACCCTGAGGTTGTTCTTGCTGATGAGCCCACTGCCCATCTTGATACCAAACTCTCAAAGGATCTTATAGAGATTCTCAGAAAACTTAAAGGAGAGGGGAAAACCATAGTGATAGCCACTCATGATCCCCTTGTTTACGAACAGGACATTATTGACAGAATAATTGAAATGAGGGATGGCAGGATAAGGTGATACTTCATCCTGGCATACTCGCTCTGCTTGGTGGTTCACTTATTGTGGTTGTAATGCTATTGTATTCCTCATACCTTGGCATCAGGATACTGAGAAGGTGGGATATAAACAGTAGTTCAGAAGAACAGCTATCACTTGAGCGCAGGACATACCTTTTATCAACAATGATGAGTTTTGTTCTTGCCTTTGAGGTGCTTTCCATCTTTCTCTTTATATATACAGCAGATGATCTACATCGTCAGTTTGTTGGAGCCATGTGTGCTACAGGTTCACTGAATGCCAACCCTGCAGGATGGTATGTGCTGTACCTTGGAATATTAATATTTTTTCTTTCTTCCCTGTGGATAGGCATAAATTATATAGACCAGAGAACAGAAGGCTTTCCCTTTGTGAGATTTAAATACGGATTCCTTCTCGTTATTACTCCGGTTCTGATAGTAAAGACATATCTTCAGGCCAAATATTTTCTTGGTCTCAATCCGAATATAATCACATCCTGCTGTGGTGCGCTCTTCAGTGGAGAAGGTAGAGGCCTTTCTAGCTCCCTTTCCTCGCTTCCTATCAGGCCCATGCAGTATATCTTCTTTTCCGTGGTAGGAATATTTATTATAATGGCTTTAGTTTCAATAAAAACAAAGAGAACACGGCTATGGTACATTACAGGTGTGATGTCACTGGTAGTATTTATAATTTCCATTGCTTCTATAGTTAGCTTTATCTCCCTTTATTTCTACGAGATACCCACTCATCACTGTCCTTTTGATATGTTGCAGGGTTATTATAACTACATAGGATATCCGCTTTATGGGTCTCTTTTCTCTGGCACTGTCTTGGCCATGCTGGCCTCAACTGCGGAGATATTAAAGAAAAAAGCCCCATCAAACAGTAATATTGAAAGATATCAGAAGAAATGGACTCTTGTTTCAGTACTGTTTATTATTGTGTTTGTTTCAATCGTACTCTATCCCATGGTGTTTTCCACATTTACCCTTGAGGGATATTAATACTCTTCACACTTTACCTGGAAATAGTGTGCCTCGTGATTACAGGATGGACATCTCTCAGGTGGCTCAGGGCCTTCATGAACATACCCACACTTTCTGCAAACCCAGGTAACGGTCTGGGATTTTTTAAAGACTGTGCCAGCCTGTACTTCATTAAGGAGTTTTTTGTATCTCTCCTCATGGTGTTCTTCTGCCTTTGCAATAGCCCTGAGTCGTGTGGCGATTTCAGGGAAGCCTTCCTCTTCAGCTATATCAGCGAACTCAGGATACATCCTGGTATGCTCATAGTTTTCTCCATCAATGGCTGCCTGGAGGTTTTCTGCCGTGGTTCCCAGGGTTAACGGGGCAGTGGCCTCTACATTAATCTCCGTCAAGGTCTCACCTGATTTTGTTTTTAGTTCATTTATCAGTCTGAAAAGCCACTTTGCATGCTCACGTTCATTGTCAGCAGTTATAAGGAATATCTCGGCAATCTGGTCATACCCCTCTTTCTGTGCAATCTTTGCATAAAAGGTATAACGATTTCTTGCCTGACTTTCTCCTATAAATGCCTTTGCAAGATTCTCCAGAGTCCTTTTCATAAAAGCCCTCCTGTCTAAAAAATCCCCCTCCCATTATGGGAGGGGGTATTTCTATTATAACATAAATGGGCTGATAACCTGACTACTTTTCCAGCGTGTCATAGGTTTCATTCGGAGTGGGTACGTACTGGCCATGACAGTCGCGGCAGTTATTCTGTGAGGTGATTCCATTGGCAACTACATTATATAGTGGCTGATGTTTTGGTTTGTATTTTCCATCAGCCCAGGCGTTCAGCATCCTGGCAGCCTCCATTGCTATATTTGCTGAAAGCCTTGCACACCTTTCTGCCCTTTCATTTGTTAGAAATCCAACACCCTCGGCCCTCATCCATCTTCCAACAGATATATGACACACAGGTGTCCCTGCTATTGTCAAATGTTTTATAGGAGCCTTTAAAGGCTTTTCAGGACTATATGTGGGAAGTTCTGTATAGGAATAATAAAAGGCAAGGTCATTAACCATTGCCTCAGCAGTATCCGTATCATTGGTTACAAGGCCAATGACAATTCCTGCACCAGGCATGGTTCCACAGAGTGCACCCCAGCCTGCCAGACCGCCATGGGCCCATCTGTAAGCATCAATAGGAAAGTCTTTCCATGCGCCACCAACCTTTTTCCTTAATGGTTCAACAAGCCCGGCAATAACAGTAGAGCAGCACCATCTCTTGAAATAGTTTTCATAGGCAATCCTTCCCACCTCATCAACATCAAGCTTCTTGTACTTGAACTCTGATGAGTACTTATATGCTGCGGCTTCTTTAACACTACCCAGGGTGTCAGCTGTAAGGATTGCTGCACCAGCTGCGATCTTTCCTGCATCCAGGATAAGTTCTCTTCTTGAAATACCCTGAATTTTGTTTTCCATGGTTGAGACCTCCTTTTAGTTTTTTGTTTTTTAAAAAGTCTCCACCCCGCACAACCATGCCGGGGTGGAGATAAAGCATGGGGAGAAATTTAGAGAAAAAGACTCTACAACAAAATAAACCACCCCGGACCATCAGGGTCCGAGCAAGCTATAAAAGATATAAGGAAAGTCTGTCTATACTCTTGGAGGTTTCTCCAGACGGAAGGGTAGTAAGAGGGGACTGAAAACAGGATTGGATATATTATAAAACTCACAGCAGGGGTAATACATGATGTATTCATCTGACAGGGTTATATATTGATGGTCGCCATTTACGGAAAAGGCATTAGGGGTTTTACAGAGGTCAAGATTGACTATATATGTACCTTTCTTGGCTGGTGCAATACTGATGGACAGAGGTGTTATCAGGGAGGCTAAAATTACAAGCAATAATATTATTGCAATTACCATTTAATCTAAACTTTAATATTAAGAAAATTTAAGACGACCCTGTTGTTATCTCCCCCATAACTATCTGGTTCTTTTGATGCAAGTTTTGATATTTAAGGTATAACTATCAGGTTCTATTCAATTTGAATTTCTACATAGGTTCAAGGCATAAAATAAAAAATGTTATAATAAAATTAACATGTAGAGCAGGAGGTGGTATTGATATCAGGTTTTGTGGTAATTATATGGGGTATTCTATTTGTTATGATTCCCCACTTTGTGCTTCCTCTTGGCTACATAAAGGGAAGTACCAAATCCCTTCTCCTTTCAGAATGTTCCATATGGTATCATCCATCACTTTACATAGGCATAATACTGATTATTACAGGTATAATACGATCCAGATCCAGAAAGGCTCTCTGGTTTGCTTTATTTGTGGCAATAGCTGGTCTTTTGCATTCTTATATGCTCAGGCCAGTAAGCTTTTACCTGCAGTCTCAGGATCCCCTGGTCATACTTGCCCAGACCTATTCAATAAGGGCACACGTATATATCAGACAGGTAATTGTTGTATTATCGCTGCTCACGATACTGACAAGTCTCCTTGCACTTCTGAAGAGAAAAAAAGATACCTTTTCAGTGCTCAGCATCACTCACATCTCTGTCTCGAATTTGAAGAGAAGGCGACTCAGAACAGTAGCTCTTGTTGTGAGCCTTACCATAGCCATTGGCATATTCTTCTCATATGTGCTTCTTTCTAAAAGTATTGAAAATACCCTTGAAATTGGTGCAGGAAGACTGGGGGCAGACATAATGGTTATTCCTTCAGGATCAGAAAAACCAGCAGAGACTGTTCTTCTGAGTGGAAGTCCTACGCTCTTTTATCTGAAAAAGGATGTCCTTGACAGGCTTGAGGGCTATTCTGAGGTTGAACAGCTTTCGCCCCAGCTCTACCTTCAGCCCTTTACCCAACTGGTATGTTGCATTGCTGAGAAATTTCTTATAATTGCCTATGACCCTGATACGGATTTTACTGTTGCTCCCTGGATCAGATATAAACTCAAAGGGCAGCAGGATATGTATGATGTGGTAGTAGGGCATAGCGTGAAGTACTATCCAGGCCAGGAGATGACCCTTTATGGAAGAAAACTTAAGGTTGTGGCAAGTCTTGATCCCACAGGTCTTGGCTATTTTGACAAGTCTGTATTTATACCACTAAATGGTGCAAGGAAGATGTTGAAGGCACTGAAGAAATATAATGAAAAGAAAAAAATACCTCATAAGAAAATAATAAAAGATGAGTCTTTCTCGCACCTTACAAATCCTGTAAAAGGGAGCATTTCAGTAAAGGATATTGACCCGGATGGGGTATCAGCTATATTTTTGAAATTACGACCAGATGTCTCTGTTAAGGAGTTTGCAAAAAGGATAGAAAAGGATATAAATGGTATCGGAGCAGTGGTGGTAAAGGAATCAACAGTAACTGTGAAGAGGCAGATTTCGTCTCTGCTTAGCTCATTCCTTATTCCGATAATAATATTGCTTCTGATGTGCACATTAATACTCGGGGTTGTCTTCAGTATGAGTGTAAAGGAAAGACAGAGGGAGATCGGACTCCTGAGAGCGATGGGGTCTTACAAGAGAACCATTTTCAGGCTTGTAATTACAGAGTCATTTATCATTGCATTTCTTGGTGCCATATGGGGAACACTTTTCGGTTCTGCCATATTCTTTGTCTTCAAGAACAAGATAATGGCAGCACTTAATCTCCTTTATGTCTGGCCTTCATTGTCGGTTATATTTTCTGTAATACTTATCACTGTTATCACATCTCTCCTGGTAGGACTCCTTTCAGGTCTGTATCCTGCATTCAGGGCATCAACAATGGAGCCTTACCTTGCCATACGCTCAGGAGAAAGGTAATTCAGGAACTTGGGATAGATTTTAAAGGGTCTATTCTGCAGTTTCATATATCTGCCTTATGATTATGCTCTCACCACCTGGCTCTGTGCTCTGGAACCCTGATTCAAGAAGCCCTGTTATTGAAGGGATAGGCATTTTTTCGTTTACCTGAAACGAGCTTACAAATGCCTTGTCAAGCGTTATTCCGCTACGAAAATGGCAGACCTTGCAGAGTGCATACTGCTTTATAACCCTTTCTTTCTTGAGGTTCACAATACTTAGTGTGGCATCATCATATTCAGGCATCTGGCTTGACAACGCAAAGACGTACCTGCCATCAGAGGAGAAATTTACATCTGCAACATTTCCACCTATCATGATAAAGTCCTTCAATGCTCCGGTAGCAACATCCACAATATTGAGACCACCTGGCATTGCTTCTGCCTTTGCAAAACCCACTCCATAGGGTCTGCCATCTTTATATTCATTCCCCTCAGCTACCCATAATTCCTTCTTATCAGGTGAGAATTTGGCATGATGTATGGAATTGCCAGCATGTGGTATCCTGTTCTTAATGCTGAGGGTCTCTTTGTCGAGTATAGCTATGGAGGAGTTCCTATTGTTAATCAGTAGAATCTCTTTCTCCGACTCTACTACAGAGATACTACATCCATCAGAAGATATAGAGGTCTTTTTGATAATTCTATTCTTTTCAGTGGAATAGAGTAAAAGTGCCTTTTCTTCTGGATTGATGAGATAAATGGTTCTGCCATCAGTGGTATCCGCGTCACACAGTGATGATGCAACTCTTTTCCATTCACCCCTTTTTGCGGATGATAAGTCAAGTATTTTTAAAAAACCGTCCTTGCTAAAGACATATAGTTTATTCATCTCAGGTACAAGGGAGATAGCACTTATTTTTTTATTTAATACAATTCTCCCTATATCACCGTTTTCAAGATTTAAAACAGATATATGGTTGCCATCTTTCACCTGAACAAAGGCTATGCCTTTAAACTCTGGTGGTTTGTATTCTTTGACAGTTTGTTGCTTTTGTTTGCAAGAGACCAGTAAAAAGATAATCATCAGCAGGTACAACAAGTTTTTACCCATAGTTAAAGCCCTCCTTGCTATATTATTATTAAGTAGCATTAATTTTTTGATTTGAGGCAATGCTATCCAAATCATTGTAGGATTTTTACTAAATTTTGTCAGACACTAATGAGTTTAAGGTCATTCAAAAACTGTTAACATTAAATACAAATAAAGATATTATTGCCCCAGAAAAAAAGACTTTTGCAAAAGCTACTTTACAAGTAAATTACTGGTATCGAATCTGATAGCTCAGAATCTTAACTCCCTTCGGATAAAATCTGTCATTTAGTCCAAGATGTATCTCAGCTATAATGGGAATCCTTTTTTGAGG
>JALUSH010000104.1 GCA_027016675.1 Thermodesulfovibrio sp. | reverse complement strand
AACAGATGATACCGATATATTCAGAAACCTTGCTGAATATGAACTGAAAATGGTGGAAGATGCTCTGATCCGCTCAGGCGGCAAAAAGACAGAGGCATGGAAATTGCTAAATTACCCAAACAGATTTAGCATGTTGAGAAGGGTCAAGAGGATTATGAATGAATATCCGGATATTGCAGATAAATTCCCTGAATTGAAGAAAAGGTATTAAAAATGAAAAAAGCTCTCGTTGTAGATGATATTCCGGAGTATGTCGACACGATAGAGGCATACATTGAGGACAGCTTTGATGTCCTGAAAGCAGGCAGTCTTGACGAGGCCAAAAAGATACTTACTGATAATCGGATTGACCTTGCGATAATCGATATCCGTCTTGATGAAGATGACCCTGAAAACAGAGAAGGACTTGAACTTCTAACCTGGTTGAAGGAACGGGTTCCGGATGTGAAGGTTATTGTTATGAGTGCCTATAGGGAGTTTGATTTCGCTGTGGAGGCGCTGAATGCAGGAGCGGACTACTTCATGCGTAAGCCCCTTGACCCGGATGAACTCAGTTCAACCATCCAAAAACTCATGGAGTAATAATGGAGAAATGCAATAAAAACTACAAGACATTAATCCATAGCTCCATTAAGTCATTACTCCAAAACTCCAAAACTCCGGTACTCCGGAGGAGAGCATGACCCTTCTACTTCAACTCCTCCTTAACGCATTAGTCAATGCCTCTATTTATAGTTTACTTGCCGTGGGATTCGGACTTGTCTACCGTTCAATGCGGTTCTTCCATATAGCCTTTGGCTCAGTATACATAATTGCATCTTATACAGTCATAGCCGGAATGGATATCTCCGGATTTCCCCTGATTCTCTCCTTAGCAGCAGGAGTCCTTGCTGGAGCGCTGTCAGGTGTGGCTATGGACAAGACCGTCTATCTGCCACTTGAAAAGACAGGCGCCACACCCACCATCCTTTTTATTGCATCACTCGGCATCTATATCCTGATTGTAAACCTTATAGCCCTTCTATTTGGTAATGAGGTCAGGATACTCTCAAGGGGGATAGAGCCGTCGCTCTCAATAGGTTCCCTTATAATCACAAGGATGCAGATTGTGCAGTTTCTTGCCGGCTGGATTATTATAATTTTATTCTGGCTTGTCATCAGAAAAAATACTTTTATGAAGGGGATCTGGGCGCTGGGAGAGACCCCAACCCTCGTGAGGGTGCTTGGGCTTCCTTACGGATTAATGAGAACAGTAGTCTTTGCACTCAGCTCTGCATTTGCAGGAACGGCATCTCTTCTCATTGCCCTGGATGTAGGGATTGACCCCCATGTGGGGATGCAGGCCCTCCTTACAGGCGCTGTTGCGGTCATTGTGGGCGGAGTAGATGTATATTGGGGATGGATCGGTGGCGCTGTGATACTTGCCGTAGTGCAGAGCATGGCAGTCTGGCAGTTTTCATCACGCTGGAATGACCTGATAACATTTGGAATACTCATAGCTGTCCTTCTTTTCAGGCCGCAGGGACTTTTTTCACCCAGAAAAAGAAGGGAGGAGAGGTGATGGAAAAGAGTATTGGAGCTACGGAGTGTTGGAGCAATGGAGGTAGGGAGTGAACTATATACTGCATCTTCTGATAATGATCGAAATCTATCTTATCCTTGCTTATGGATTGAACCTTGTGGTGGGATTTGGGGGACTTCTCTCACTCTGCCATGCAGTGTTTTACGGAATAGGTGCCTATGCAAGCACACTGTTGATGATAAAAACCGGAATATCTTTTCTACCCGCAATGCTTATGGGAATGGCCATTACTGCCTTATTTGCGTTTTTGGTCGGGATACCCGCCCTCAGATTCAGAGGAGATCACTTTGTGCTGGTTACTCTGGGTTTTCAGATGATCGTTTTTACAGTCCTTTATAACTGGGTAGGACTGACAAGAGGACCCTATGGTATTCCCGGAATACCAAGACCAGTTGTGTTTGGCTATGAGATAACCTCTCTAATAGGGTATCTTATCCTCGTCGGTGTTATCCTGATGGTCACGATTATCATTTTATTTATTCTGTATAAATCACCTTTTGGGCTTGCACTGAAGGCATTGAGAGACGACGAGATGGCAGCTGAAGGTCTTGGTAAATCACCGATTCATACTTTTCTTTACGCCTTTATAATTGCTGGAGGATTTGCCTCGCTTGCAGGCAGTCTTTACGCGACCTATGTAACTTATATTGACCCAACTTCGTTTACCCTTGATGAGAGCATCTTTCTGCTGTCAGTATTGCTGGTGGGAGGGACAGGAAACAGACTCGGCCCGTTAGTAGGAGTTGTTTTTATGATACTTCTGCCCGAGGCTCTGAGGTTCCTTGGACTTCCCGATACAGTGGCCCCGAATGTCAGGCAGATGATATACGGGCTCACACTGATCCTTCTCATGTTCCTGAGGCCACAGGGGATAGCAGGGGAGTATAAAATAAATCACTATGGAAAAGCTGAAAATTAAGAACATAAGCAAGGCAATAAACGGGCTGAAAATAGTTGACCGTGTGACTGCCTCATTTCTTCCGGGCAGAATAACAGGGCTGATCGGCCCTAATGGCGCCGGAAAGACAACCCTGTTTCATATAATAACAGGTGAGTTAAGGTCTGATACTGGCGAGATAAATTATAGAGGGGAAGATATAACCTTGTTACCTCCATACAGGGTTGCCAGAAAGGGGATAGGCAGGCTCTTTCAGGATGTAAGGGTATTTGAAAACCTTACCGTCTCTGAAAATGTTGTCTCAGCCTGTTATGATCATCGGGTTGAAACACCATGGTTCCCCTTTCTCAGGAAGAAGAGATGGAAGGCGCTTGAAAGGGATTTTAAAGAAAAGTCGGACTACTATATTGACTACGTGGGACTGATGGAAGTAAAGGATGTGCCGGCATCCTCACTCTCGTATGGTCAGCAGAAGCTCCTTGCCATTGCACGGCTTCTTGCCGGTGGTTTCTCCCTCCTGCTCCTTGATGAGCCGACTGCTGGGCTTAACCCTGTAATGATAAAAAAGATTCTGAATATACTCAAAAGGATTGTTGCAGAGGATCAGGGCAAAACAATTGTACTTGTTGAACACGATATGAGTGTTGTCACTGAAGTGGCTGACTGGGTTTATTTCATGAATGAGGGAAGAATTGCTTTCTTTGGCAGGACAGACCATGTCCTTGGAGATAAAGAGGTTAGGGAGATTTATCTTGGACTGTAGTCCGTTGGAGTTATGGAGCCGTGGATTATTGAAGAGTTGGAACTGTTGGAACTATGGAAATGCTTAATGTAACGAACATAACTGCATCCTATGGAAGAAAACAGGTGCTCTTTGACACATCGCTCTCCATCAAGGATGGAGAGCGTGTCCTGCTGATCGGACCAAATGGAGCAGGGAAATCCACACTCCTTAAGGTAATAGCCGGACTGGTTACCCATACCGGAGGAAACATTGAGTACTCAGGCCATGATATTTCATCCTGGACAACTCACAGAAGAATAACTTCGGGAATCGGCTATCTACTTCAGACTGAAAACATTGTTCCTGGGCTTACTGTTAATGAGAATCTCCGGCTCGGGGGCTATTCACTCAAGCCAGAAATACTGAGGACAAGACTGGACGAGGTGCTTGAGATATTTGGATTTCTGAAAGAAAAATTACAGAACCGTGCCGGGCTTCTGTCCGGAGGAGAAAGACAGGCGCTGGCTATCAGCATGGTATTAATGAAACGGCCCTCGCTGTTACTGCTTGATGAACCCTCTGCGGGACTTTCACCAAAGGCTGCCTCCGATGTATTAGAGCATGTAAAGATAGCTCAGGATGTAATGGGTATCAGGGCGGTTTGTATGGTAGAGCACAACCTCAAGCTATCTCTCCAATGGGCAAGCAAGGTGATAGTACTTGTTGGCGGCAGAACAGTACACGTCTCGGATACACCTGAGAAATATCTCGTTCACCCACAGGAACTTGAAAAGTTCTTCTTTGGAGAGCTGAGGTAGTCACGAATACAGGAGTTCCTCCAAAATTCTGGCCTCAGCCGTCGGACAGGAACAGCAAGCCCTGGCCTGGTTTTACGCAGAGGGCCTGGAAGAGCTTTTCCGGGTAACGCAGAAAGATGCTCATGAGCCCGTCGGCTATTGCATAATAGTGAAAATCCGGTATCCCGAACACCCGCTTCGCCGCCTTCAGGACATGCCCGGCCATCACCCTGAAC
>JALUSH010000103.1 GCA_027016675.1 Thermodesulfovibrio sp. | reverse complement strand
TCCCTTTAACAGGATATCTTTAAATGAAGAGTTTTTGAAGTTTTCAAGCTTTAAGTCTATTGTGTAAACATCCTTAAGTTTTTTAACCTCTGCCTGAAGCCCCTCTGTTTTGATACGACATAGGGTTCTTTTAAAGAGATATCTGATGGGATTAATATTAACATTAACATCAGGGATACTCACGGATGAGTTGCGAAGGTCTATCTGTAGCCTTGAGTATTTTGCATTGAACAGAAAGGCATTATCAATCTGATAATTCATGGGGATACTGTACCTTGATATGAGCATATCTGTAGTATAGGTAAAGATGGTCTTATAGGGTAAAAGGAGTATTAACCCTGCAAGAAATGAAAGTATAACAATTACGAGTCTTCTCATTTGATCTTCTCTATCTGCATATTTAAATCAGCATAACCAGGGTTGTCGAACCTCTTGTTTATTGAGAAACTCCTTATTCTCAGATTGGAGATGCTGTCAACCTTTACAAAGATATCGATTATCTGTTTCAGGTTGAGTTTTTGATAAATCACATCCACCACCTCGCTGTCACCAGGAAGGGGTTTTATTGAACCAATATGATCAGAGATCCCTATAGCTCTGCTGGAGTTCTGAATATAAGACAGCAGGCCACCCTTTAAAGGAGTGCCCTTTTTCTTTTCCCTCTCAGAAAGTGCACGATATTGTTGTGCCAGGGTGGATACTTTTTCATATTTGGCTTTCAACTGTTTGATCTCCTGTGTCAGACTCTGCTTTTCCCTGGAGTATATCCCATAGGAGACCGTGAAGATTGAAATTGCTATGACCAGTATAATGAGTCTTTCTTTCATTTCTTGAGCCTTCCCACAATGACAAAGTTGACCCAATTGCCTTTGACCTTTGCTGACTCTGTAGTGAATCTGAGGCCCAGTTCTTTACTGAGTCTTTCCATTGCCTTTTCAAGGCTTTCAAGTGTTTTAATCCTGCCCTTGATACGAATGAGTTCCTTATTGGCAGTTATACTTTCTATCCTGGAATTGCTATTAAAAGACAGGCTGATGCCAGAGAGTATCTTTAATGGATCTGGATACTGAAGATGTTCTGTTTTCAATCTATCCAGTTTAAAAATAAGCATCCCATAGGGATCAGCAGTATTTTGAATCCTTAACTCTCTGTAAATATCCGAAATCTTTCTTTCATATGCATGTCTTTCTTTTTTGAGAGGTGCTAAATTCAGGATCAGGGCTGAAAGGAATATAACATAGAGAATGGAAAAGAGGAGGACTTCGCCTTTCAAGGTTTCTGCCTTGAAGGGGGACTTTTTTGTTCTCAAGAGATTTAGATCCACAGACCTGGGTGTTTCCTCCCAAAGTAGTCCCTTGAATAGTTCTATAAGTCCTCTGTGGTCGACATCCTTTACAGTGATCTGGTGCGCTATCTCAGAGGTATCAAGCCCCTCTATCTTTCCGATAACATGGATAAAATCATCGTCTTTTTTTATCAACAGGGTTTCATCTGTCGAGAACAGGAATGCCCCTGTTTCTGATTGCAGGGCAAGCAATGAAGGGGTGGTTGTGATCCTGGCTTTCTCGAAAAGCAAGGGTATTGATGATATAAGGGATTTGAGCTTATCAGTAATCAGATAGGCAATAACAGGCGATACATTTACATAACCAAAATCACTGTCCTCCATAACCTCATCTGGGTATAGACCTTTCAGATAAACTCTCACCATCTCTTTCAGTTTTTTATCCTTCACAGGTCTTAAGTCAGTATAGATGAGATTAACAAGGCTGTCAGGCAGGATGAGGATATATCCCTTATCTAATTTGTTTATATCCTGGAGTGAAAGCTCTGAAGTCTGATAATCAGAGCCTCCTTTCTTGTAGACAAAGAGTCTGTCCTTGTGAAGTATTACTATACTATTCTGTTGCATAGTAGTCCTTTGCATCCTCAAAGTATTTAACCACCGAAACCCTTTTCCTGTCTCTTCTTACAATGGCCTGTGCCGAAGATACTGTTCCATTTACATCGCTCGTAGCATATACGTAAAAATATGAACTCTTTACAGTTATATATGGCTGAACCTCAAGGTATATTTCATCTGTAATCCCAGGAACCTTTCTCAGTTCAGATATATCCTTGAAAGGTGAAGATTCTCTATAGCTTAAAATATCATCCACATAGGGTTCAAGTTCCGGAAGGAATGCGGTTAATACCTCAGGTGAGGCAAAATTGATATTTATTTTGCCACCTGTGTTCTCTACAGTATAATAAGAGAGCAGGTCTTTATTGAAGTCCTCTGATTCAAATACACTGCTGAATTCTAATTCACCTATACTGTAAGGGATATGTTCTGAGAGCCACTCTGTCAACCTGTCGATTTCTATGGATGATTCAAATTTCTCAAAAGAGTTGGCCACCCTGTTGCTGAGGTTTTCTTTTTTTGATAATAAAGATAGCAGTGGTATCCTGCTGTTCAGGGGTACAACATATGCAGATACCACTCCATCAGGCGCTGGCAGAGGAGGCAGTGATGCCCATATCTCATCGGGAGCATCATAGTAATTTGAGTCATCGGCAAGAAGGTTTGTGATTCCCTTTATTGTTGTGGCACAGTAGATATAGCCCTGCATCCTGTTTTTCATTTCCGTGACTGTTTCGTATTCTGCAGACACATGCTCTCCCCGCAGTAATGTTATGGCAAGCAGGGCAGTGATGATCAGCAGTACCACTACAAGTATCGAGCCTCTTGTATTATTCATAGTATTCTTCCAGCGACGATCTCCCAGGTTCTGTCTTTGAACCCATAGGACATCTTTATAGGTTTACCGGATACTATCTTCTCTATCCAGCCTTCATCAGACCTTGTGTAAAAGGAGAAACTACCTACGTCTTCCAGTAGCCGGATAGTCAAAGGGGTATGTTCTGTATCAATCCATTCTTTTCTGAAGAGATATCTTTTTCCGTTGATCTCCTTTATATAATATGAAACATATACAGGACGTGTTGAGTTATAGATGAGCGAGTGTGTGGTGGTGAAAGTGATCTCAGGCCCCTCATAGGAATGTTTTAACACAGGCACGGACACCATTGTTCTGATATCCTTCTGGAAAAGCTCTGTCAGTCTGGTATATTCATTTATACCCAGGAGGCTTTGTTGAATTATCTGGTCAGTATTTAATGCAGTGGAGATGGCAGAGTAGAGCCCGAAGAGGACAAGTGAACTCAGAGCTACTGCAATCAGGAGTTCCAGCAATGTAAGCCCTTTATTTGTAGAAATGATAGACAAGTTCACTGCCATCCTTTTTTAAAGAGATAGTAAATTCATATATATCAAAAAAGCCAAGGGGCTTTTTCTCAATCCTGTATTGTATTCCAGGATGCCCTTCATAATCGAGATAGGTGCCAGTAGGTTCTATCTCCTTTTCGTCAGTATAAAGCGTATAAAAAAGCTCACAACCTGAACTGAACAGGTCTATCTTCTTTTTTATAAAGTCTGAGGTGGTGATGTTTGTTTTTATAACTGTGTAGAGTCCAGAAAGTGCGATTGCCAGCACCACAGTGGCAATCAGTATCTCCAAAAGGGTAAAACCATGATTGTGTTGAAGGATTTTTTTTCTAACCAAGCTTCACCTTACACAGTAGTGGCATACTGATAATCTTTTTTCCGTTTGAAAAACGCAAGGAAAAGTAATCACAGATACCATCAGGATATGCCCTGACAACAACCTCAAGTGAACGCGCAGGATATTCATTCACATATGCCTCCTCAAGAATCAGACCGTTCTGCAACTGAATTCGATTGTTCTGGTATATAAAGTTACTACTTCCGAGGATGAAGGTTATCTCAGCAGGCTCTCTGTATTTTTTCGCTGACTCTGCTGCCTCATGTAATATCCTGTTTAGCTGTGATACTGTGTTGTCCTGTCTTTCAATGAAGTTTTTGGTCAGCTTTGGTGTGAGAATAAACAGCCCCAGCGAGATGATCAACATGACAATAAGCAGTTCAATAAAGGTAAAACCCTGTTTATATACCATTAAAAACCTCAAAGCACCAGAGTCTGGTTATTAGTATTTTGCCTATGGCCCATCACCTATTGCCTATCCCCTCACTTAATCTCCCAGCTTTTGATATCCCTGTCATATCCCTCACCACCTTCCTTGCCATCAGCACCAAGGCTTATTATTTCGTATTCCCTGCCACCCTCTCCAGGACTCCTGTATATGTACTTGTTGCCCCAGGGATCAAGGGGCTCTGAATCGTAATCAAGATATCCACCCTCATGGTAGTTTTTGGGTATGGGTTCAATATCAGGTTTTGTAATAAGGGCCTTCAGCCCCTGCTCTGTTGTTGGGTAGAATCCATTGTCGAGCTTGAAGAGTTTCAGTGCTGACTCGATTGCCCTTATGTCATTCTTGGCCTTGGTAACGCGGGCCTGCTCAGGCCTGTTAAGGATCTTTGGCACAAGGAATGTGGCAAGTATACCCAGTATCACTATCACAACCATCAGTTCAATAAGTGTGAACCCAGCCTCAGCATCATTAATCTTCATAGTTTATACCTCCAGATTTATCGTTATAATTACTCTCTCACTTTGTTATTTATCGTGCCTGGCACGACAATCCACCGCTTCCCCGATTCAAGTCTGGGAATGACAAAAAGTAAAGGTTCTCTTTTTATATAGCATTACCACCTTCCTTGCCTGGATACAACTCAATTAACCCCGTGGACATTTTCAACCCAACAACCCCTGCTACCCAACCAACACAATAAACTCAATAAACGCAACGCTCTTCATCTCACCATCTGGTTCAGGTCGAATATGGGTAACATTATTGACAGCACAATAAAGCCTACAATCAATCCAAGGATGAGTATCATCACAGGTTCCGCAAGTGAGAGGGCTCTTTTGGTAACCCTTTCCACATCCTTCTGCATGTAATATGATATCTTTTTCAGAAACTCTGTCAGCTCACCGGTGCTCTCCCCGGTAATAATGGCAGCCTTGAACATGTCATCGAAGATTGTTGATTTTTTCAATGCCTCTGAAAGTGATTTGCCTGTCTCAATCTCTGAGGTTAATCTGTCAATCTCTTTATGTAAGACAGTGTTTTTTATTATCCCCTTTGTTGCCCTCAGTGCCAGCACCATAGGGATACCCTCCTGTAACTGGAAGGCAAGTATCTCTGTCAGCCTTGCTATGGCAGCCTTTCTATAGAGTTCAATTCGTATCAGTAACTGGTCTACTTTAGCTTTAAATCCCAGTCTATGAAAATAGTATCTTCTGAAGAGAAGAAACACAATGCTCAGAAGGATAATTAAAAGAACTCCATAGCTTCTGAAAAATCCACCCACAGCAATAAGTAGTCTTGTGGACAGTGGCAACTCTATCTTTACGGAGTTGAAGATTTTAAGCATCTTTGGAACAACATATATCAATAGAAACCCCACAATGCCACTTCCTATCAGGGCTACAATCATCGGATAGGTAAGGGCACTTTTAAGTTTGGCCTCCTGTTCTTTTTTCTGCTCTTCATGGTTTGCAATATCAAGTAACAGATCAGCAAGTCCACCTGTGGTCTCTGCAATCCTTACCATGTTTATATAGACCTCGGGGAAATAGCCTGAATATTTACGTAATGCCTCTGAGAATCTATTGCCCTCTGAAATATCTTTTTTTATCTCATTTAAAATGCCTGTTAGTCTTCTGTTACCTGATTGTCCAATGACAACATCAAGAGCCCTTGTTAAGGGAAGTCCGCACTTCAGCATAATGCCGATCTGGAAGAAGAGATATCCCACGTCAGGTTTCCTTGAAAGGCTAAGCCTGCGTCTTTCCCTCACTGGTTCCACAAGGAAGGGCAGTATTTCCTGTGCCCGTATACTTTGTTGAGCAGTGTTGATATCAGGTGCCTCCAGTATACCTGTTATCTCTTTTCCGCTTTTATTGTAGCCTTTGTATTTATAAAGGGTCATTTTGTTTCTAACAAATCATCCCTGTGTTGTGGCCGTAATTACCTCTTCTGGTGTGGTTATTCCTTTCCTAACGAGTTCTATTCCATGGGCAAACATGTTTTTCATTTTCTTCTGTTTTGCAAGGAGTTTAATCTGTGTTGAACTTGGTTTTTTCATAATAAGTTTTCTCAGGTCGTCATCAATCAGAAGAAACTCGAATATACCTGTCCTTCCCCTGTACCCTGTATTAAGGCATTCTTCACAGCCTTTCCCCTTGAAATATCTGTCTATCTTTATGCCCCTTTGTTCAAATATGTACTGGAATTCATCCTCTAAAGGAACCTCTTCTTTGCAATTGGTGCAGATTTTTCTTACAAGACGTTGTCCAATAACAAGAAGTAGACTGCTTGAGATCAGGAATGGCTCAATATTCATATCCACAAGTCGAGCCACTGCTGTAGGAGCATCAGAAGTATGAAGTGTGGTCAAAACAAGATGACCTGTAAGAGATGCCTGTATGGCAGCCTCAGCGGTTTCCTCATCTCTGATTTCACCAACGAGTATAATGTCAGGGTCCTGTCTGAGAAAGGTTCTTATGGAACGGGCAAAGGTTACTCCTGTTGCTGGATTCACCTGTACCTGTGCAATTCCATCAACCCTGTATTCCACAGGGTCCTCAATTGTAACAATATTTATTGATTCATCCTTGATGTCATGGATGCATGCATATAATGTGGTGGTCTTACCACTGCCTGTAGGGCCTGTTACAAGGATTATCCCGTTTGGAGATCTGAGGAGCCGTTTAAGTATGCCCATTCTTTCCGGATCAAGGCCAAGACTTGAAAGATTAAGAATGGTTTCAGAACGCTGCAAAAGCCTCAACACCACTTTTTCACCTGATGATGTGGGAATGGTGGAGACCCTGATATCTATGGTCTTCGTGCCAAACTGGATGTTTATTCTTCCATCCTGGGGTCGTCTTGTTTCAGCTACATCCATATTGGCCATTACCTTGATACGGGCAACAATAAAATCCTGCAGGCCTCTTTCAAGGGTCTTAACGGTTTTCAGTCTTCCATCGATACGGTATCTTACAATGAGATTCTTTTCCCGACCTTCAATATGTATATCACTTGCTTCTGAGCGTATTGCGCTCATGATAAGCTGGTTGACAAGTCTTACCACAGGGGCATCCTCACTGATGCCCTGAAGGATGTCATAATTTTCAGGTATGCTGATTGAGTCGTCTATCTCCATCTCGATATCTTCATCAAAGATATAAGAGAAATCCTCTGCTGTTTTGAGGAGCGTTTCCCTGTCAATGAATCTGCAGGTTGCCTTTCTGTTTGCACGAAGTGCAAGCAGAGTGGCCTTTCTCACACCCTCATTATCACTGACAAGAAAGTATATATTCCCCTCATCAGCCTGAACGGGAAAGAAGTCAGACCTGTCCATATATTTCTTGTAGAGATGCAATATCTCAGAGGGTAGTTTGTCTATTTCAGGTATGATTCTATTCATAGTTATATTATAACTTTGTGTCTGAAAGGTAATCCACTCCTACCCAAATCCAGTGATAAAAGTTCATACCACTGCCTTCAGTATTCCTTCCCTATCCTTATATCTGGAACTGGGCTTTTAATAAGAATATATTAAGGTATCAAGTCCCTCTTTCTGAAGTTGCTCCTTCATTGAGATAGCATCAAGAAGCGCATTAAACGAACCTACAAGCACTCTGTAACCATTTTTACTGGAATCCTCTCGTATAAGGGTCTGATATCCTTTATCTGTGAGAGCATGGTACAAATTGTTTGCGTTTTCCAGTGATCTGAAGAACCCTACCTGTATAGCATATTGTTTTTTTGCATGAACAGGAGGCTTTTCTGCAGGGAAGGCAGCCTGTTTATTGTCAGCATGCAAAAGAGCTTCTTCATGCCTTTTGACTTTTACATCCAGACGGTTCTGGATCTTTTCTTCCGGGTTCAATCTGAAAGGTTTATTTCTGTAATCCCTGTGGGTTGTATCTTCTTGGATTTCAGGGCTGTTTTTTTGGGCATCGGTCTTGTGTGAAGTAATGATATCAGTTTCAGTGATAACTCCGTTGTCAGCCATGTTCTCCTCTGGTATATTCTCGGATGTTTCAGCTTTGCTGAAAAAGGGATTTACAAATGATTCAGGACTGTCAGGAATGCTGTCGATTCTGGCAAGATCATAATCCGGATTAATTTTTTCATTATTTCCTGCAGCCTTCGTGAGGTCTATT
The DNA here is from genome assembly GCA_027016675.1 of Thermodesulfovibrio sp. Lineage (GTDB taxonomy): Bacteria > Nitrospirota > Thermodesulfovibrionia > Thermodesulfovibrionales > JdFR-85 > JAADHP01. Next base: position 4,275 of record JALUSH010000103.1, on the reverse strand, counting down.
ATTTCTTCCCTGTGCTGAGTATCAGGATTATCCACTCCTACCAGGCTTGTATCATTTTTAAAGGATTTGTTTTTTATGCCTTCATCTCTTTGGTGAGTATCTCCTGAATGGTTTTCATTCAGGTTATAACCCACAGCCCTTTGCTTTTCTCTTGTCAGTTCTTCCATATTACCTCTGGTTCTGATAATTCGGGTTGTAATAAAGACCATCATGTTTGTCTTTTCCACTGTTTTGTCCTTTGATCTGAATAACCATCCGAGGATAGGGATATCAGAGAGTATGGGCACCCTCGTTTCAGTTACGGAGTTGTCATTCTTTATCAGACCACTTATAACTACTGTCATGTTGTCTTTCAATTTAACAGTGGTATTTGTGCTCCTTGTGAGTGTAATAGGGGCTGAGGAAACACCTGTTGCTGTAGCAATAACCTTTTTTACCTCCTGTTTAATGTTGAGCAGTATGGTATCATCATCCACTACATGGGGAAGTATCTTAAGCTTGATACCCACGTCACGATAATCAAAGGTCTGTATGGGATTGTTGTTTGCATCGAACTTTTCACTTATAAGGAAGGGTCTGTTTTCACCTACGAATACCTCTGCCTCTTCATTATCAAGCGTTAAAAGCTGTGGCTTTGAAAGTATGTTAATCCCTGACTTTGATTTTATTGCATTTACCAGTGCCGTGAGTGTGGGGAACTTTACACCCTCATAGGTGATTATGTTGCCAAGTATTCCAAGAGAAAACCCGCCAGGCAGTGCAGAGAGATTCGGAGGATTGCCTTCAAGTACAGGTGAGGAGAAATTCACTGCATCTCCTGTGTTAAGAAAGGTTGCTGCACCTGCTGTGTTCTCATTGCCAGCACCAGCAATCCATTCCACTCCAAACTTGGCACCCTCTTCAAGGGTTGTTTCTATAATCAGTGCCTCTACAAAGATCTGATCCCGCGGGATATCAAGTTTTTCTATAAGTGATTCCACCCTTGCATAGACCTCGGGGTTACCTACAACAGAGATGGTGTTTGTGGCCTTGTCTGCTGCAACTATGGTTTTTTTCAGGGAAGGTGCTTTTCCTTTACCTTGGGCAGGACTCATTTCAGATAGTATCTTATTCAGGATCTTTTCCACATCCTCTGCTCTGGCGTATTTCAATTTAAATACCCTTGGCTTTGTGGCTGTCTCCTGTACCACATCAACCCTTGCTATGATCCTCTTTATGATAGCCATATCTTCAGGCATGGCAGCAACAACAATGGAATTCGATGATCTATCAGCCATGAATACAGGCATGACCCTTGAATACTGGAGTTTGTTGAGCCCTGCAAAGAAGGTCTTTATGGAATTAATGAATTCTGATGCCTGGGTGTATCTGAGGGGGAATATTTCTATCTGTACTCCCTTTCCCATGGTGCTCAGTGTATCGATTACTTTAGATATATTCTTGAGATTCTCGCCTTTGTCTTTCACTATAACTGTATTTATGTTGGGTATAACCACAAAACGTCCGATGTCTGATTTCATTATGTTCAGGAAGCTTGAAAGTGCCTTGGCATCAATATGTTCAACCTGAAATACTGTTACGGACAATCTGTTTTCCTGGATTTTTTCTTTCTCAGTATATGGAGATGGAAGCTTGAGAATGCCCCTTCTGTTCACAATATAGGTGATGCCGTTTTCAGTGGTTATCTCAAGGTTATTCATCCTGAGCACTGCGGTAAGTATTTTCAACAGTCCCTTTTTTGAGAATTCCTTTCGTGCCTTGATGGTAACATTGCCCCTCAGAATGGAGGGGTCATAGACAATATTGGTTCCTGTGTATTCTGAGACAAAGTTTACAAAATCCAGAAGGGATATGTTCTCAAAGCGCATCCCTACCTGCTGTTTGCCTTCTGGGGGAGGTGAGGTATTCTCAGCAAAGGCAGGTGAGTTCAGAGGTATAAGTAATATAAAAAATAAAAGCAGGCTGCAGGCTAAAAGTGATAGGCTATAGGCTATAGGAGAAAGGCCATGTGCCATAGGTCTCATGCCAGAAGCACTAAATATTACCTGTAGCCTTTTACTCATAAGCTTTTGTTCAGAAATCTTCATCCTTAATCCTCAATCTCTATAAACAAAGTCTTCTTTGCACCTCTTCTCAGAAGGTCTATATTCACAGCCGTTATATCCTCCAGTTTTGAAAGCATCTCGATTGCCTTGTCAGGAGAGTCAATCTCTTCACCGTTTATTCTCTGAAGTATGTCGCCTGGACGAAGCCCTAATTGATAAAGGAAAGATCCCTTCTTTAACATATTGATTCTGTAACCAAGAAACTCGTCTTTCCTGTAGAAGGGAGATATCCGTACAGTAGTCAGGAGCTTGTTCAGGTCCTTTGATTTTGATATTACCTCGTTTCTTTTGACAACCACCTTGTCAAGTTTGGCCACTTTATTTGATTCTAAAGTTGATTTAAAAGGAGTTGCTGTTTTTTTTGTTATTTCTTTTATCTTTTCAGGGAATTTGATAACTACATTACCTGTTCTTCCCTTTAAAGTTATACCATCAAAGCTTACTGATATTAATTTGTATCCATTAATCGTTTGACCTTTCCTGACAATAGAGATATGTTTGTCTTTTTTCAGGATAGCCACTGAATCTTTACCCACGATGGTTCCCACCAGTTCATAACCGGTCAGGGTATCCTTTTGTTCTGAGACATTGCCTCTATTAGTGCTTGCAATATTCGTCTCCGTACCCTTTTTCAGTTGAAATATATTTTTATCAATAATATTTCTTACAAATGTGTTCCTGTTTGTTGTGCTGTTCTTGATCTGTACAATGGCCAATGGAGGTTTTATATTAATCCTATACAGAGTTAGATTAACTATAGAAGATACAAGATGGGCAAACATAAGTCCTGTCAGCACAGGGTATATATACATTGAGAGAATATGTTCCCTCTCGTAGAATTTTAATATGAACTCACTGTAACCCATAACAATAAAAATATCCTGCCATATTCTAACAAAATCATTATACCATAGGAGGTTAAAATATTAAAGTGCTAAATATACTTTAAGGAATTATTTGAAAGATTTTGTTAAATAATAGAAAGAAACCCTCATTCCACAGTGACGCTTTTGGCAAGGTTCCTTGGCTGATCTACGTTGCAGCCCTTCAGTACAGCCACATGATATGCAAGAAGTTGAAGCGGCACTACATTTAAAATGGGAGAAAGTAATGGGTATGTGGAGGGTACTTTTATGATATCCTGCACTTTGTCCTTGAGACAAGATGGTTCATCAGTGACTGCTATAACCCTGCCGCCCCTTGCTATCACTTCTTCAATATTCGAGAGGGTCTTCTTGAAGAGGTCATCAACAGGTGCAATTACCACCACAGGTAGACCATCCTCTATCAGCGCAATAGGGCCGTGTTTCATCTCGCCTGCTGGATAGCCCTCTGCATGGATATAGGATACTTCCTTGAGTTTCAGTGCCCCCTCCAGCGCTATGGGATAGTTTATACCTCTACCTAAAAACAGAAAGTCTCTGGCGTATATCAGAGTGGAAGCGAGTTCTCTTATTGCCTTATCCTCACTTAATAGTCTTTCAATCAACATGGGTATCTTGCTTAGTTGTCTTTTAATTGTATCTATTTCTTCAGAAATCAAGCGTCCCTTCACAAAACCAAGTGCAAGTCCAAGAAGAGAAAGTGCAGCAAGTTGTGAGGTGAATGCCTTTGTTGATGCCACACCAATCTCAGGGCCTGCCCTTGTGTAAAGCACTGCATCTGCCTCTCTTGCAGAGGTACTTCCAACAACATTACATATGGTTATAGTTTTTGCACCAAGCCTTTTTGCTTCACGCTGTGCAGCAAGGGTATCAGCCGTCTCTCCTGACTGTGTAATTGATATGAAAAGGGTGCCCTTTTCAATAATAGGGTCTTTGTATCTGTATTCCGAAGCAATGTGGACATCCACAGGAATCCTTGTAAGTTTCTCTATTAGATAGCTTCCCACAAGGCCTGCGTGATATGAGGTGCCACAGGCAACAATATGGAGCCTTCTAAGCTCAATGAGATTCTGTTTTGTTAACTTGAATTCATCTAAAAGGCCCAGTGGGTTATCAATCCACTCATTCACTGTATCTCTTACTGCTCTTGGCTGCTCAAAAATCTCCTTTAACATGAAATGGTCATAGCCCTCTTTCTCAGCCATACTGGGAGGGATGTCTACTTCTTTTACAATGGAATTAAGTTCAATTGTTTCGTTATTCTCCATATATTCAATATCAAACCC
>JALUSH010000102.1 GCA_027016675.1 Thermodesulfovibrio sp. | reverse complement strand
ACCTTAACACTTGAGCTGCAGAAATTTCAAAGCAGGATAGATTACCTTGAAGAACTCCGGATTGAGTTAAAGGCACTGAAGGTCTTCCTGGGAAGGCTCCATCCTGATTTAAAAAACAAACTTCCTGAAATAGTAAGAAAGATCAAAACCAACCAACTCTCTGAATAGTGAGAAAGGCTCCACTTTACCTTAAAACTGGAAAAAAAGAAGGTCCACTCTGTCTTTTTATCCATGGCCTTGGAATGAGTCACCATATCTGGGTAAACCCTGAAGAGTCAAAGGTGCTTGGTGGCAGATATCCTGTAGGTCTCTTTTTATCCCATCCTCCCGGTTCTAAAAAGAATATCAAGGAACCAAGGAGATTTACCCCCGGGACTCCTCCATCAATACTGAAAACACCACTACATGACCTGCAGGAGATAGGGTATACTGTACTTGCCTATTCCCAGCAGAGACCTGTGGGTAGTATTGATGTCATACTTGAAGAGATAGGCGATATACTTGACGAGTATGCTGACCTGACCAGAAGAGGAATTATCTTTATTACCCATAGCAGAGGTGGGATCCTCGCACGCCTTGCAATACAATGCCTGAATATCAAAAAAACCCTTGGCCTGATAACCATAGCCACTCCTCATGGGGGCAGTTCCATGGCTGATATGGCAAGACTCCTGCTGCCAGTCACAAAGGTACTCTATCCCTTCTTTGCCAGGTCAGAACAAGGCACGGTAAAAGGTGCCATAAAAAGGGTCATGGATTTCCTTTCAAGTCCTGCAGTCAAGGAACTCACCCCTCATTCTGAACTTATAAAAGGCATAAAAGCTCAGAGAATTAAAGGGATAAAGGTTCTCTCTTTTGGTGGAACAAATCCCACGCTTTTCACACTCTATAGATGGCATAAAGATTGCATGGAATATAGAAAAGTGTTTTCAATACCAGAGATTTTGACAGGATATTTGCCAGAGAAAATGGTGCCTGATGAATTAAAGAAAGGGAAAGGTGATAGTCTGGTGACTGCTGATAGTGCAGTAGCACCTGAGGCAGTTGCTCATTATAATTATTATCAGAATCATGCTGGCCTGATCTTCAACAGATATCTCAGGAGAAGGATACAGGAGTTTGTAAAAGAGCTATAATGACGCCGTTAATTGTCATATTATTGACGCTTTTTGCTATTCTGTTAGTTCTTCTTGTCTCTCTTTTCAACAAGATGAGATCAAAGGAAAGATCAATTAATGAACAGCAGAGGATCATCAGAGAGTTAGGCATCCTTAATGAATTGTCAGCTTCACTGCATACCTCACTGGATAAAGAGTCAGTTCTTGAAATGATTATTGATAAGGCAAGGTCCCTGCTCAAGTCAGAGCATGCTGCCATATTATTGATTGATGAAAGCAGAAGGGTTACAGATTTTCTTACAACCATGGGGCCACCTCCTGGGGAGTGCAAGACAAAGCTTGTTGGAACCTTCAAAAAGGTTGTAAATGAACTTACCACGATAAGGACTGCGGATATTCAAGAAGACCCTGCCTTTTCAGGTTTCCCTCCTGAGCATCCTCAAATCAAGTCGGTTTTAATGGTACCCATGATACTCAGGGGAGAGTCCATAGGTGTGATTGTGGCTGTTAACAAGAAGAATGACCAGTTTAATGATAATGATGAGGATCTGATATTAAACCTTGCCTTCCATTCATCCCTTGCCATTGAGAAGGTTCAGTTCCACAGGGAGATACTAAAGATGGCAAGCACTGACGGACTTACTGGACTGAATAACCACAGGACCTTTCAGGAGCGGCTTCAGCAGGAGATAGAACGGGCAAGGAGGTTTGATACACCCCTTTCCCTGTTGATGATAGACATCGATCGCTTCAAAAAGTTCAATGATACCTATGGTCATACACAGGGTGATGAGGTTCTAAAAATAATCGCAGGGATATTAAAGGACAATGTTCGTAGTATTGATTTTGTGGCCCGTTATGGCGGTGAGGAGTTTGCCGTAATTCTTCCCCAGGTAGACCTTGAGGGCGCCCTTGTAGTTGCTGAACGGATTAGAAGATCTGCTGAGAACTATGAGCTTGTTTTCAATGGACATAAAGAGAGGGTGACCCTGAGTATTGGTGTGGCCACTTATCCTGATGATGCATCAAACAGAGAGGAATTAATAGACCATGCAGATAAGGCCCTTTACCTTGCCAAGCGTACAGGGCGTAACAGGCTTTGCAGCTTCAGGGAAGGAAACGGGGGCAAATGAATTTCTCCTGCCTGTTGTTTTAAAATAAAAACAACAGATTATTATTTTTTATCCCCTGTCATTGATCTGATTAAGGTGACAGTACGGTGTATACTGACGCTGTTCAGGGTTGTAGAGGAATATTGAAACAGGTATGTATAAAAGAATAAGTTTGAATACCATGATCAGAGATATTCTGGATAAGGCCATCTCGGGAAAGCGTCTGAGTAAAGAGGACGCACTTGAACTCTTCAGATCAGATGAGATTCATATTATTGGCAGGGTTGCAGACATGATATCAACAAAGTTCAACTCCAACAGGGTCTATTTTGTTGTAAACCGTCATATTAATCCGACAAATATCTGTATCAACAGGTGTAGATTCTGTGCCTTCAGCCGTTCAAGGGGTGATGACGGAGCCTTTGAACTCACTATTGATGAGATTATCGAAAGGATCCAGGAGGCTGAGGGGCTGAAGGAAGTGCATATAGTGGGTGGGCTTCATCCTGAGTGGCCCTTTTCATATTATCTGGATATGCTCAGGAAGATAAAGGAAAGGTTCCCTGAGGTTCATATAAAGGCATTTACAGCTGTGGAGATTGACTACCTGGTAAGGCTTAGTGGTTTAAGTCTCACAGAGACCCTGCAGAGATTAAAGGAACAGGGGCTTGATGCCATGCCAGGTGGTGGTGCTGAGATATTCAATAAAACTGTAAGGGATAGACTGTGTCCAGAAAAGATATCCGGTGAAAGGTGGCTTGAAATACACAGAGCAGCCCATGAACTGGGAATAAAAACAAATGCTACCATGTTATACGGACATATAGAGTCATACGAAGACAGGGTAGACCATCTTCTGAGATTAAGAGAGTTCCAGGATCAGACAGGAGGTTTTCAGGCATTTATTCCCCTTTCATACCACCCTGAGAATACGGATATAGGAGGAAGATTTCCCTCTGGCATTGATGACCTGAAGACCATTGCTGTAAGCAGACTGGTACTTGACAATTTCCAGCATATAAAGGCCTACTGGATTATGCTGGGTGAGAAGCTTTCCCAGATTGCCCTGCTCTTTGGTGCTGATGACATTGATGGCACAGTAATAGAAGAGCATATAACACATGCCGCTGGAGGGAAAACAGCCTCCTCAATGGAGAAGTTTGAGATTATAGATATTATTAAAAGAACAGGTAAGGTTCCGGTAGAAAGAGACGCCCTTTATAATATTGTGGAGATATATAATTAGAAACCCTCTGTGAACTAATAGAATTACTCTTCTTTTACCACTTCTATCTTCACATTAGCCACAACCTCAGGATGGAGCTTTACCTTTACAGTATAGTCACCGAGCCTCTTTATGGGCTCCTCAAGGATGATCTTTCTTCTGTCTATATCAAATCCCATCTCTTTCAATGCCTTTTCAATATCAATATTGGTAACAGAGCCATAGAGCTTATCTTCTTCTCCTGCTTTCATCTTTATCTGGACAGTTTTGGAACTCAGCTTTTCAGCCATGGTCTGGGCTGCAAACTTGATTTTCTTAACCTTCTGGGCAATTATCCTTTTATGATGTTCCAGTTCCTTGATGTTTTTTTCATTTGCATAGACAGCCAACCCCTTTGGAATCAGATAGTTTCTACCATAACCATCCTTTACATTTACAATATCACCCATGTAACCAAGCCCTTCGATATCCTCTTTCAATATTACCTTCATTGATGACTCTCCTTTCTGCAGGGAAGTGAAATTGCGTTACGAATATATAGTATAGCCTAAAAGCAAAATTTCTTTCAAATTGTCCTAATCTGCGATCAGAAGCATTAGAAGCAGGTGGAGCGGTTCATAACTCCCTTGATGCAATAGATTTTATTAATTTATAGTTTGTTCCTCGTTGAGCAAGCTGCACTTGATGGGGTATTAAAGATATTTATTAGAAACATCCTGATTTGTGGTAAAATAAACCACCTATGAATCAGTCAAAAGGAGCCTGATGATGAAAGAACTCATTGCCAAGGCAGAAACACTGATTGAGGCACTACCTTACATAAGAAAGTTCTATGGAAAGACCTTTGTTATAAAGTACGGTGGTGC
>JALUSH010000101.1 GCA_027016675.1 Thermodesulfovibrio sp. | reverse complement strand
CAAATTGTGTTATCCTCCTCAGCGCCTCGGCAACCTCTGTGAGATTATTAAGTGGCTCACCCATGCCCATGAAGACGATATTGGTTATTCTTTCGGGGTTGATAATTTTTGAGACCTGTATGACCTGGTCAACTATCTCAAAGGACTTGAGATTACGCTTGAGCCCCATGGTACCTGTAAAACAGAACTCACAACCCATTGCACAGCCCACCTGAGATGAAATACAGAGGGTCAGACGGTTCTCATCAGGGATAAGAACGGTTTCAATTGAGAGTTTGTCTTCAAGTTCAAAAAGGAACTTCTCGGTCCCATCAGAAGCCCTGTGCCTTTCAAGAAGCTTCAGGTTGCTGATATACGCCTTCATGGATAGCTGCTTACGGAGCTCTCTTGAGAACTCCCTTATATCATCAACACTCTCTGCACCTTTTTCGTATATACGATGTATAAGCTGCTTAGCCCTGTAGGGTGGCAGGGAACAGGATATTACAAAGTCCTGAAGCTCTTCAGGACGCAGGGCCTTAAGATTGACCATTTTGTTTCCTGTTATTAAGTGCCCAACTCCCAACTATGAAGGTATTCTCTCTGTTGAGTTGTAAGGGTATCTATCTTTATTCCCATTGACTTTAACTTCAATTTAGCAATCTTTTTATCAATCTCTTCAGGAACAGAATAGACACTCTTGTCAAGTCTCCTGTGGTTCTTTACAATATATTCTGCACATAGTGCCTGATTGGCAAAGCTCATGTCCATTACTGCTGAGGGATGACCTTCAGCAGCGGCAAGATTTATAAGCCTTCCCTGGCCAAGTACATATATCCTTTTCCCCCTGGGCAGGGTGTATTCTTCAACAAATTCCCTGATTAATCTTTTAGATTTTGCAAGTCCTTTCAATCCTTCCAGATCTATTTCAACATTAAAATGTCCTGAGTTACAAACAATTGCACCATCCTTCATCAGTTTGAAGCATTCCTGGGAGATAACATTTATATCGCCAGTAACAGTAACAAATATATCACCTATCCGGGATGCCTCTTTTATGGGCATCACCTCGTAACCATCCATTGTTGCTTCAAGTGCCCGAAGTGGATCAACCTCTGTAATAATTACACGGGCACCCATCCCCTTTGCCCTCATTGCCACACCTCTGCCGCACCATCCATAACCACATACCACAAATATGGCCCCAGAGATGAGCCGGTTTGTTGCCCTCAGTATTCCGTCTATAGTGCTCTGCCCGGTGCCATATCTGTTGTCGAAGAGATGTTTTGTATAGGCATCATTAACAGCAATAATAGGATACTGCAGTACACCTTTTTCAGCCATTGCCCTTAACCTTATTACCCCTGTGGTGGTCTCTTCAGTGCCTCCAATAACATTAGATACAAGTTTCTTTCCCTCTTTATGCAGGGTGGATACCAGGTCTGCGCCATCATCCATTGTTATATGTGGTTTGATATCAAGAGCTGCCCTTATATGTTTATAGTAGCTCCTGTTATCCTCACCCTTTATTGCAAAAACAGGAATCCTTGAGTATTTTACAAGTGCTGCAGCCACATCATCCTGAGTACTGAGTGGATTGGAGGCACAGAGTGTTACCGAGGCACCTCCTGCCTTAAGGGTTTCCATTAAACTTGCTGTCTCAGTAGTTACATGAAGACATGCAGCTATTCTGATACCTTTAAGAGGCTTTCTTTTCTTGAAATCCTCTCTGATAATCCTCAGAACAGGCATCTCCTTCTCTGCCCATTCGATTCTTTTTTTACCAGCCTTTGCAAGAGACAGGTCTTTTACATCATATTTCATGTTTGTATCTCCTTTCCTGAATTGTTATAATCCAGCCTGTTTTTTCAAGGATTCTGCCCTGTCAGTCTTCTCCCACGTAAACTCCTCTTCTTCTCTTCCAAAATGGCCATAAACAGCAGTCTTCTTGTATATAGGTCTCCTGAGGTCAAGTGTTTCTATTATACCCTTGGGGGTAAGGTCAAAGTTATCTCTTACAAGCTTTACTATATCCTGATGAGGGATCTTTCCTGAACCATAGGTGTCTACAAGTATTGAGACTGGCTCTGGCACTCCGATAGCATAGGCAATCTGCACCTCTGCCCTTTCTGCAATCCCTGCGGCAACTAAATTCTTGGCTATATAGCGGGCCATATAAGCTCCAGAGCGGTCTACCTTTGTTGGGTCTTTACCTGAGAAGCATCCACCACCATGACGCGCAACCCCTCCATAGGTATCAACAATAATCTTTCTTCCTGTAAGTCCTGTATCTCCCATGGGACCACCAATAACAAATCTTCCTGTGGGATTTATATGATAGGTCACGTTTTCCTCATCAAGTAATTCTGCAGGAACAATGGGCTTGATGACCTTCTCAATTATATCCTCCCTGAGTTCCTTGAGTGTTATGTCAGGGTTATGCTGAGCAGAGACCACTATTGAATCCACCCTGAAGGGTCTGCCTTCCCTGTACTCCACTGTGACCTGTGTCTTGCCATCAGGTCTCAGATAGCCCAGGATATCCTTCTTTCTTACCTCTGCAAGTCTCATTGCCAGTTTGTGGGCAAGTATTATGGGCAGAGGCATCAGTTCCTCTGTTTCATTACAGGCAAATCCGAACATCAGACCCTGATCACCAGCACCGCCAATGTCAACTCCCATTGCAATATCTCCTGACTGCCTATCTATAGCTGTAATTACTGCACAGGTCTCATAATCAAAACCATACTTTGCCCTTGTATATCCCACATCCCTTATGGTCTCTCTCACAAGATCAGGTATAGGAACATAACAACTTGTTGTTATCTCACCAGACACAAAGGCAAGTCCTGTTGTAACAAGTGTTTCACAGGCCACTCTTCCATAGGGATCATCTCTGAGTATAGCATCAAGTATGGCATCTGAGATCTGGTCTGCCACTTTGTCAGGATGGCCTTCGGTCACTGATTCAGATGTAAAATAGTAGTCTCTTCTCAGCATAAACACCTCCTTGTTTTTGGATTTAGAATAGATTATTATTTTAACATTCTCTATTTGTTAAAAACAAAACTCAGACCTTCTTGCTTATAACTTACAGATGGATCTGGGATAAGGAGATAGTTCAATTTGGGTTATAATATCCTATGGCCATTGTTTTTGATACATACAGATTTGAAGGACCTTTTACTTCACTGCGGGAGCTAAAAGAGTCACCTGGTGTGTTCATCGTATTATGTACAATGGGTAATGGCTGTACCTTTATAGTAGACGTGTCTGAAGCGGATAATGTACGGCTCTGTGTACAAAATTCTAATAACAAGGATTGCTGGAGGGGAAATTGTAAGGGTACCTTGTCTATAGCTGTACTTTATACTCCTGAGCTTGATAGACAGGGACGCAAAGATATTGAAAATATAATCAGGGCAAGGGATTTTGTTCCCTGTAAATAGATAACATCCTGAAACCGCCCTTTAAGAATCCCTATTTGACAGAGATGCTTACTATCATGTATCTTCAATAAGATGAAAGAAACCTCAAAACATAAAGAGGCGAAAAGAATTCGCGAGCTTGTTTTTAATTACTGGGTCAGCAGGGTTGTTCTGACTGCAAATAACCTCAGAGTATTCGATGTGCTGGAAAAACCATTGACAGCTAAGACAGTTGCCAAAAGACTTGCCCTGGATCCAAGAGCCACAGAACTACTGCTGAACAGCCTTGTGTCATTAAAACTCCTCAAGAAAAAGGGCAATAGATTCATAAATACCTCCACAGCTTCAAAATATTTAGTCCAGCAAAGCCCCTTCTACCTTGGTGATATTATCAGGCATAATGAGGTCCTCTGGACAAACTGGTCATATCTGAATGAGGTTATAAAGACAGGCAAACCTGCAAGCAGGGCATTTGAGCTTGAATCATTTATACTTGGTATGCACAACCTGGCCAGACTGAAAAAGGATGTCCTGATAAAACAGCTTGATTTGAAGGGTGTTCAGAGAATTCTTGATCTTGGTGGAGGCCCTGGCACCTATTCCATGGAGTTTGCTAAAAGAGGCAAGGACGTATATCTATTTGACAGACCCGAAACACTTGAGATTGCAAGAAACCTGATTGATAAGGAAGGCCTAGAAGACAGTATTACACTTTTAGAAGGAGATTTCCTTACAGATCCCATCGGCTCTGGTTATGATATGGTGCTTATGAGCCAGATATTGCATGCCTATGGAAAAAGGGACATTAAATCACTGCTTAAAAAAACCTGGAGGGCCTTAAACCCTTCGGGCACCCTGGCAATTCATGAGTTTTATCTTGACAGTAGCCTGACAGAACCTCTCACAGGCGCAATCTTTTCCATCAATATGCTGATAAACACCCCACAGGGCAGGACCTATTCTGTCCAGGAATTAAAAGGATTTTTAAGGCAGTCAGGATTCAAGGTGATTGGTGTTCAAAGACTTGATGATACTGTTTTGATTCAATCTCAAAAGAGGAGGTAAGCACTGATGAAGATCGGAATTATCTCAGACACCCATGACAACATTGATCGTATCAAGGAATCCATTGAGATCTTCAACAGGGAGGGGGTAAAACTTGTAATCCATGCTGGAGATGTAACATCACCCTTTGCATTGATTCCCTTTGAAGAGCTTCATGCCGAGTTTGTGGGCATTTTTGGCAATAATGATGGAGACAAAATCCTACTTAGAGAACGTTCACGTGGTAGAATACATCGTCAGCCCCACAAGATAATCTTTGAAGGAAAAAGAATAGTTGTACTGCATGAGCCTGACCTTGTGGAAGACCTTGCCCAGTCAGGAAACTTTGACCTTATAATCTATGGTCATACACATAAGGCACGGGTTGAAAAGATAAATAATGCCCTTATTGTTAATCCTGGAGAGGCAGGTCACTGGCTTTATGGAAAGTCAACTATCGCAATCGTTGATATTAATACCATGGAGGGCAGAATAATCAATTTAGATGGTTAGGCCATCGATTCTTTTGATCCCTGCCTTTATTGCAAGATCCAGTGCCCTTCTGTATTCTCTGGAGGTTATCCTTCTGTTTAAAGGCGGATGTTCAAAGGCCTCATAACAGGGATGATACTGGTCCATTATATTAAGATATGTATTCTTTGATATCTCCTGGGATAGAAATCTTACAATCTCTCCGGTTCCAGCAAGACCATCTGGCAGGACAAGATGACGAACAAGAAGCCCTCTTATTGCAATGCCTTCCTCGATTATCAGGTCTCCCACCTGACGATACATCTCCTTTAAAGCCTGCTTTGCAACATCAGGATAATCCTCAGCAAAAGAGAATCTCTTTGCCACTTCAGGGTCTGCATACTTAAAATCTGGCATATAAATGTCCACTATGCCTTCTAATATCTTCAACGCTTCCAGTGACTCATAGCCACCACAGTTATACACAATGGGAACTGATAGTCCATCCCTGATGGCAAAGGGAAGTGCTTCCAGGATCATGGGCATCTGATGGGTGGGTGTAACAAGGTTGATATTATGACATCCAATTGACTGAAGCTCCAGCATTATGGAGGCAAGTCTTTCAGCACTAACCTCCATGCCCTCTCCAAGATGGCTGATCGTATAGTTCTGACAGTATATGCAACCGAGATTACAGTAGGTAAAAAAGATCGTTCCGGATCCATGTTTACCAACAAGTGGACGCTCTTCACCAAAATGAGGTCCCCAGCTTGATACCATTGCCTTTGAACCTGTTCTGCAAAATCCCCTCTCTCCCTTTGTGCGATCCACACCACATGTCCTTGGGCATAACCTGCAGCCCTGGATCAGGGCAAATGCTTCATTTATACGTTCTTCTATCTCTGTACTGGACAATCCAAGATATGAGGGGAAAGTCCTATTTGGCAAGTTTCTCTGCAATCTCCTTTGCATTCCAGACAATCCGTTTGATGGAGTCCACGATCATCACATAGACACCTGAAGACTTGGGAAGACAGAGTCCCTCTATGAGTCTCTCCTCATGCAGGGTTGCAAATTCATTAGCTGTACGTTCAATCTCCTTTTCTGATTCAATGATATAGTTTGCAAGAAAGCGGTTTCGTGCAAGCAGTAGATCACTGAGATTGGTTATTACCTCCTTGGTCCTGTTGAAGAGGAAATTCATCTCTGAAACCGCCTTGTCACTGAAGAGAAGGTTCTCCTTTACCTTGGTCTCTACAGCTCGATGCATCAACTCAAGATTACCAGCAATCCTTCCAAGGTGGGACGGTATAGGAGCATAAAGCCGGGCGGTTTCATCCCTGTCAGACATGGATATCAGATACTCTGTTAGCTCTCTTTCTCTTCTCTTGATTTCATTGATAAGCGTTGCAGCCTCGTGAAGGAATGACTCTTTGCTATAAATAAAGGCATTATAAAGCAGGGATAATACCTCTTCGATCTTCAGAGATAGCTCATGAATCTCTTCCACCCTCCCTTTGGTTAACGTCCTTTCCATGATACCCTCCTTTCTCAAAGACATTTTATCTCTTAACTTAATTATATCACATAAACTTTTTAATCATTACCCTAGAATCGTGAAAGCCTGACAGTAATCTTAAGTACCCTGTCAGCAGAGGGACCAACCCTGTAACGTTCATCTGTCCTGTAGCCCACAACCCATATAATATCCTCCCCCGAGATCAAAAGAGGTACAGAATCCCTTATATCCCTCGGAACCTTTTCATCTACAAAGAAATCCTGAAGCTTCTTCCTTTTTCCCAATCCAAAGGGATAGAAGAAATCACCCTCCTTTCTTGCCCTTATCTTCAGAGGGAACCTCAGTGAGTCTATGTCAAAACATGCCACCTCTTTACCATCTCCATAACTACCCACATTCTCCTCGATAGTAGCTATAAGTACCACGCCTGCTTCTTTTATCAGTGTTTCACCAGGAACCTTTAATTCGCATTCCTCTATCCTTTGTGGTTTCTTTGATGTAATAACCAGGGTAGAGTAACCTCTTATTGCCCTTATACCTCCTGGAAGGTATATCCTGTCACCAGAGGAACCTTTTTTTATCAAATCAATAATATACTCAATGTTCTCCATCTTTATAGATCTCAGCCCTCTGGTCTCATCAATTACCCTGAGAAGTGCCCTTCTCAGTATCACCCTGTCAAGTGCCTCAAGGGGAGAAAGGAAGAGTTCAACAGTATCAGACGTTTTTCTGCTTATCAATCTCATGAGGGCCTTGTGTACAAAGGCATTAATAAAATCATCCTCTTCCCTCAGGATATGGGCAGTCCTTGAAAGGGTGTTTAAAAGGTTGGGATTGAATCTTTTAAGAATAGGGATTACCTCCCTGCGAATCCTGTTCCTGAAATACTCGTCCTTGAGATTGGAGGAATCAACTACATAATCAAGCCCTTTACTGGAGATATACTCTTCTATCTCGTCTCTGCTTAACTCGATCAGTGGCCTTATCACCTTTCCCCTTACAGGTGGTATACCAGAAAGACCCCTTCGGCCTGCTCCACGTATCAGTCTCATGATAATGGTTTCTGCCTGATCATCAGCATGGTGTCCAGTGGCAATCCTGTCAGCATCTGTTCTCAGTGCCTCCTGTTCAAGGCATAGATAACGTAGAATCCTGCCTGCCTCCTGAAGGGTAATACCCTCTTTTTCAGCATAATCCCGGACATTAATAGATACAACATTGAATTCAACACCATACCTCTCTGTGATATTTTTACAGAATTCTATTTCTCCTGGCGTCTCTTCAGGTCTCAGACCATGCTCTATATACAGGGCTGAAAGAGACAGTCTCCACCTTTCCTTCAATGCATTTAAAACATCAAGCAGACAGACCGAGTCAGGCCCACCTGAGAGGGCTATGAGTACCCTCTCGCCACCATAAAGCATCCCATACTTTTCCACAGTCCTTATAACCTTTTTAACAAGCTCCATAGCTAAAATCTAAAGTACTCCTCCTTTGCCCTGCCAAGCCTGTCAAACTTTACCCTTGCAATGAAATGGTCTCCTGGTATGAATCCATAGGACAGCTCATGCCAGGTAACAATGGTCTCGCCATTCTCCCTCCTAACTTCAGCATAGGGTGATCGTGCAAAATAAAGAAAGTTTTTGATGGTTTTCAATTGCTTTGATTCTTTTATTTCGGGTATCTTTTCTGTATAATTGAAGACATTCTTGACACAAACCGTTTCTGTTAGCAGGTCAACAAATCCAACCTTGTATGTATCACCAGAGCGTGTTACAAACCACCAGCGGGAAAAATCATTGGGCAGAGGATAGAGCCTGTAGTGGTATTCATCCAGTTGGGTTCTCAGGAAGCCTTCAACATTTCCCTTTATATACCATCTTCCAGAGACATAAGAGACAAGAAAGAGGATGCACAGAAGAGAGGCCAGTCTCCTGTTTATGGACTTCTTCATTGACAAAAGCAACACCAGTATTATAGCACCTGAAATATACGGATCAATTATAAATACAATATCCATTGAATATGGAGCCCAGTCCAGGGGTGATAACAATCTTGTGGGATACTGGGTGGTCAAGTCCATAAGCACATGGATTCCATAACAGAGATAAGAGAGCATAATAAAAAATAAAAGCCTTCCCTTGTAAACCATCCTCCCCACTATACCCAATAACAGCGGAAGAATCATAATTGCAATTATCCCGTGTGTTATTCCCCTGTGATAACGGAGAAAGACATCAAGTCCCCAGAGCCTACTTATATAGTCTATATCAGGTGTAAGAGAGGCTATCAAGGCAATAAGGAGGGTTCCCTTTTTCCTTGGAAAAAGGTTCGAAAGCATTACACCTGTAAGGCCATGTGTAACAGGGTCCAAGAAAATCCTCCCCTCTTTTCTATCAGATACTGGAGAGAAGTTGAATAATCACTCACTATTTTAAGTTAGTTCTTCCAAATCTTGCAAATATACGGATTAAAGAACTATAATTAATTTTTAGTAATTCTCTAAATTCAGTAATAAGGTTCAGTGGCAGTGGTATGGTGGAGTCTTGCACATCATTCTCGTTTGTCTATTTTTTGTTACAGCTAAATTTGGGAATTCTTAAATTCTTTTGAGGTGGCATGTGGAGCTTTTTAACCTGGGCATAATTGAGGCAATTGAATTAATTGACAAGGGAGAGGTCTCCCCCCGTGAACTCATAGATGCCATATTCCAGAGGATCGAAAATGTAGAGGATAAAATAAAAGCCTTCGTAACTATTACTCGTGATAGTGCCTATGAGATGCTTGCAGACACAGAAGGCAAAAAAGGAGCACTGAGATTCATCCCCCTGGCGATCAAAGACAACATATGCACTATGGGTATCCCAACAACATGTTCGTCTAAGATCCTGCAAAACTTCATCCCTCCCTACGAAAGCACAGTAACAGAGCGGCTGAGAAACGAAGGGTATATACTTGTGGGAAAAACAAATCTTGATGAATTTGCAATGGGCTCATCTACAGAAAACTCTGGTTTCTTTACAACCCGGAATCCCTGGGCAACTGACAGGGTACCTGGAGGGTCAAGCGGTGGTTCAGCCGCTTCAGTTGCAGCAGGTGAGTGTCTTGGAGCCCTTGGTTCAGACACAGGAGGTTCAATACGTCAGCCTGCTGCCTTCTGTGGTGTGGTGGGTATGAAACCCACTTATGGAAGGGTCTCAAGATACGGGCTTGTTGCCTTTGCATCATCCCTTGACCAGATCGGCCCCATTACAAAGACTGTGGCAGATGCTGCGCTGTTGCTGAAGATAATCTCAGGACATGATCCATGTGACAGCACCTCTGCTCCTGTTGAGGTGCCTGATTTTACAGCCTCACTCTCTGAGAAGATCTCCCATATCAGGGTGGGAATACCCAGAGAGTATTTTACTGAAGGGCTTGATACCGGCGTGGAAAAATCTGTAAAAGAGGCAATCTCTCTGCTGAAGACAATGGGTTGCCAGATAAGAGATATATCCCTGCCCCATACAGGCTATGCTGTGGCATCATACTATATCCTTGCCACCTCTGAAGCAAGCTCAAATCTTGCACGCTATGATGGGGTAAAATACGGCTTCAGGGCAAAGGGTAAAGATCTTCTTGAGATGTATACAGAAACTCGTGCAATGGGTTTTGGGCCTGAGGTAAAAAGAAGGATAATGCTTGGCACCTACGCGCTTTCAGCTGGTTACTATGAAGCCTTTTATAAAAAGGCCCAGCAGGTTCGCACATTAATAAAAGAGGACTTTGATAAGGCCTTTGAAGAGGTAGATATTATCTTGACTCCCACAACCCCAACTACTGCATTCAAAATAGGAGAAAAGATATCAGATCCACTACAGATGTATCTTAATGATATCTTTACCATTTCTGTAAACCTTGCTGGCCTGCCTGCACTGTCGGTACCCTGTGGATTCAGCAAGGAAGGCCTTCCCATTGGACTGCAACTGATAGGAAGGGCCTTTGATGAGTCCTTAATCCTGAGGGTGGCATATCATTATGAAAAATCCACAGACTGGCATAAAAGGAGACCTCTTCTATGAACTACGAAGCAGTGATTGGCCTTGAGATACATGCCCAGCTACTTACTGAGACGAAGATATTCTGTGGCTGTTCTACCCGCTTTGGTTCAGAACCTAACACACAGACCTGTCCTGTCTGTATAGGCATGCCAGGCGTATTACCTGTACTTAACAAAAGGGTTGTTGAATTTGCCATAAAAACAGGCATTGCCATGAATTGTAAGATCTCCCCCTACAGCAGATTTGCTCGCAAAAATTATTTTTACCCTGACCTTCCCAAGGGATACCAGATCAGCCAGTACGAACTTCCCATCTGTGAGCACGGCTATATTGATATCAATGTAAACGGTTATACAAGACGTGTAGGGATTACAAGGATCCATATGGAGGAGGATGCAGGGAAAAACATACATGAAAAGGACTGTAGCCTTGTTGATCTGAACAGGACAGGAGTTCCACTGCTTGAAATAGTAACAGAACCTGATATGAGAACCCCTCAGGAGGCTGCCCTGTTTATGAAGAAGCTACGGGCAATCCTCCGTTATATAGGGGTATGTGATGGAAATATGGAGCAGGGCTCTCTTCGCTGTGATGCAAACGTTTCCATACGTCCTGAGGGCTCCAGTGAAATGGGTACAAAAACAGAGATCAAGAACATAAACTCCTTCAGATTTGTTGAAAAGGCTCTTGAGTATGAGATAAAAAGACAGATCAAAATACTACGCGAGGGTGGGAAAATATTTCAGGAGACTCGCCTCTGGAACTCTGAAACTGGCAGAACCGAGTCCATGAGATTCAAGGAAGAGGCACATGACTATCGGTATTTTCCCGAGCCTGACCTTGTTCCCCTTGAAATAAACCATGAAATGATTGAGCAGATCAGGGCCACGCTTCCTGAACTTCCTGATGAGAAGATAAAACGCTTTGTGACAGACTACAGGCTTCCTGAGTATGATGCCCAGATACTCTCAGAAGAGAGAGATATAGCTGAGTGGTTTGAAGAGGCAGTCAGTCTGGGAGCAAAACCGAAGGAGGTAAGCAACTGGATTCTCACAGAAATCATGCGATATCTTAACGAGACAGGTCAGGAGATCAGAGAGATAAAACTCAAGCCCCTTCATCTGTTTGAACTATTAAACCTTATTGAAAAGGGCACAATCAGCAGAAACATAGCCAAGAACATACTGCCAGAGATGCTCAACACTGGAAGCCCTGCAGAAAAGATAGTTCAGGAAAGGGGACTGACACAGATATCAGATACCTCAGAGCTTGAATCACTTGTTGATGAAATCCTCAACAGAAATCCCAAAGAGGTGCAACGTTACAGAGAAGGTGAAACAAAACTTATGGGTTTCTTTGTTGGACAGGTCATGAAGGCTACAAAAGGAAAAGCAAACCCAAAGATAGTTAATGAGATACTTAGAAGAAAGCTCTCCTGATCAAAGTGAGTAGCAATACTTCATCCACCATTTATGTCCCTTTTCGCATTCGTGCTGCCAGCCATCATGCCTCTTACTTATACATCTCTGACTACACTGGGGACATCTCTCTGTACAGATCTTTTGTTTCAGATTATCTTTCGTATACCTATCAGGTTTCTTCTCGGCATCCATAGTCTATTATATCCCAAATCCAACTGTAAGGATAAAGAAGAAATGCTGAAAGCAGTGATATGAACTTTATTAGAACAATCATTGATTTCAAAACAAACTGATAAAACCTGTACAAGCGGAGTGCTACATACAGTTAACAGTAAGCAGTGAGTAGGCAATAGGCTGGGCAGAGAGGTGGTTCATCATCCCATTGATGCAATAGGATTCAAAATCAATACTGTCCGATAAACAGTGTAAGTCCTTATAGGATAGGGGATATTAATTTTTCGTCTCATTCTCGGCAGACCTCCCTGTCTGCCTCCGAGGAAATTTTGCGTGCTTGCCATCACGGCAAGCACCACTGCAAAATTAAAATCCGCTCAAAATTAATATCCCCTATCCTTATTGATAGTTTCCGAGTTTTTTACTGGACACTAATG
>JALUSH010000100.1 GCA_027016675.1 Thermodesulfovibrio sp. | reverse complement strand
AACATATTCAGACCTATGACGGAAATAAAACCATTCAAGGGAATAATCTATAATACCTCAAGGGTAAAGGGTGAGGATGTTGTTGCCCCACCCTACGATATAATCACGCCTGAGATGAAGGATTCCCTGTATGAAAAGAGTCCCTATAATATAGTGCGGATAGATTTTGGAAAAGACCATGATAATGACACTCCTGAAGGTGAGAACCGCTATGTAAGAGCACGGCAATATCTAAAGGAATGGCTGGAGGAAGACATCCTTGTGGAATCAATAAAATCGTCCTACTATTTATACAGAGTCAGATACAGAGTGGATGACAAAGAACAGGTGATGACAGGGGTATTTGCCAGGGTGAAACTCACAGAGCTATGTAAGGGCATATACCCCCATGAGGCAACACACTCAAAACCCAAGGCAGACAGGTTGAATCTCATGCGATACTGCAGGGCAAATATAAGTCCTATTTTTTCCATTTTCAACAATCCAGAACGTAGCTACCGGTCAGTTATTGAAAAAAAATCCTCTGAAGAGCCTTATATCTCGGCAATAGACCATACTGGTGCCAGGCATGATTTATGGATTATTGATGATCCCGTGGAAATAGAGTTAATTACTGGAATAATTCAGGGTAGGCCGATTTATATTGCCGATGGACACCATAGATACGAGACAGCCCTTGAATACATGAAGGAAAGAAAAAGAACAAATCCCCATCACACAGGAGATGAACCATACAACTATGTACTTATGCTTCTTGTAAATATCTCAGACGGGGGGCTATGTATACTACCCACACACAGACTTGTTAAGTCCCTTGGCCCTGGGAATCTGTCAGGAGAAAGCATACTGCTCAGGTTAAGAGAGTATTTCGAGATAAAGTCTCTTAAATCAGACGAGGAGCTTCTCAAGGAACTGCCTTTGTACGAGCATGCCCTGGGAATGATATTGAAAAATCCACCCCAAAGTTATATACTTATCCACAGGGGTATAAATCTCAGGAACATGCCAGAAGCACTGAGAGGACTTGATGTAACGGTTCTTCATGAATTAATATTTAAAAAGATCTTTTCCATTGATGGCCTTGCGTACGAAATGGACCCTCATATAGTTATAAATGAAGTGAGAAAGGGTGATTATATTGCTGGCTTTTTCCTTAATCCTACTAAAGTTACAGAGGTTGAGAGGGTTGCAATAGAGTGTCTGAGAATGCCACCAAAATCCACCTATTTCTATCCAAAGATACTGACAGGCTTGGTTATCAATAGACTGGATTAGGGAGACCTTGTCTCCTGAAGCTTTTAATGTCTAAAAGGAGGAGGAATGAACTATGGCTGTGAAGGTTGGCATTAACGGATTTGGAAGGATAGGTAGAAACTTTTTCAGGGCATCAATGAATCAGTCTGATTTTGAGATTGTTGCCATAAACGATCTTACAGATGCAAAAACCCTTGCCCATCTTTTAAAATATGATTCTGTACATGGAATCTTCTCTGCAGATGTAAAGGCAAGTGATGATGCAATCATTGTAAACGGGAAAACCATAAAGATTACAGCTATCAAAGATCCCTCACAGCTACCCTGGAAAGACTTAGGGGTTGATTTTGTTATTGAGTCAACCGGTGTATTCAGAGACAGGGCATCTGCCTCAAAACATCTTGAGGCAGGGGCCAGTTGGGTTATCATATCCGCTCCAGCCAAGGAGCCTGATATAACAGTGTGCCTTGGTGTGAATGAGGACAAACTCGATCCTGCTACTCATAAGATAATCTCCAATGCCTCATGTACAACAAACTGTCTGGCGCCTCTGGCCAAGGTTCTTAAAGACGAGTTCGGAATTGTAAGAGGGCTTATGACAACAATACATTCCTATACGAATGATCAGCGAATCCTTGATCTGCCCCATAAAGACCTCAGAAGGGCAAGGGCTGCAGCAATGAATATGATCCCCACCACCACAGGTGCTGCAAAGGCTGTAGGACTGGTTCTGCCGGAACTTCAGGGCAAACTCGATGGAATGGCCATCAGGGTACCCACTCCGAATGTTTCAGTGGTTGACCTTGTTGCTGAGCTGGCAAAAGATGTGACCGCAGATGAGATCAATGCTGCGCTGAAGGCTGCGGCAGAAGGTAAGATGAAGGGCATACTGGAGTATTCTGAAGAACCCCTTGTCTCAATGGATTTAAATGGCAACGACCACTCCTCAATTGTTGATGCAACAGTGACCAAGGTGATCGAGAAGAGGATGGTCAAGGTTCTTGCCTGGTATGACAACGAATGGGGTTACAGCTCACGCTTAAGAGATCTGATACAGTATATAATCAAGAATTCCTGATTAAGACATTCGACCACAGAGGGCACAGAAAATAACCCTGTATCTTGAAGGGAATTATTTGTGCAGGTAACGTTTAGTCATTTTTAAAATCTTTTCTGTGTTCTCTGTGGTTGCATTTGAAAATCTAAAAGGAGGATGCCATGAAGAACAGTCAAAATCCAGCGCCTATTAAGGACGTCCTCACAAAGCTAACAATAGAGGATCTTGACCTTAAAGACAAAAGGGTATTTATCAGAGTTGATTTCAACGTTCCCCTTGATGAAAACCTGAACATAACAGATGACAGGAGAATACGTTCTTCCCTGCCCACGATTAACTATGCCATTGACGAAGGCGCCAAGGTAATCTTAGCCTCCCATCTTGGGAGACCAAAGGGAAAGCCTGATCCACGATACAGCCTTGCCCCTGTAGCCAAGAGGTTAAAGCGACTCCTGAACAAGGATGTAGTGTTTGCCTCTGATTGTGTTGGTCCTCGTGTAGAGAGCATCGTGCGGAAGATGCAAAGTGGAGATGTGGTCTTACTGGAGAATCTTCGCTTTCATGAAGGAGAGGAAAAAAACGATGATACATTTGCAAAGGCCCTTGCGTCACTGGCTGATTGCTATGTAAATGATGCATTTGGAACAGCTCACAGGGCACATGCCTCGATTGTTGGCATCCCCAAGTACCTGCCAGCAGCAGCAGGTTTTCTTTTAAAAAAGGAAATAGAGTATCTCAAAGGTGTTGTAAATAACCCTGTGAGACCCTTTGTTGCAATCCTTGGAGGTGCTAAGGTTTCAGGTAAGATAGGAGTGCTCGAAAACCTTGAAGGTAATGTGGATAAGGTACTTATAGGTGGAGGTATGGCCTTCACCTTTATAAAGGCAATGGGTTACGAGGTAGGCGAGTCCCTTGTGGAAGAGGACATGCTGGAGACAGCTCAAAGGATAAGGAAGAAGCTGAAAGAAAGGGGAGTGAAGTTCTATCTGCCAGTTGATTGTGTAATTGCCCAGAGCCTTGAGCCAGGTGCTGAAACCAAGATTGTTCCCACCCTTGAGATACCCAAGGGCTGGAAGGCCCTTGATATAGGGCCGGCAACAGCAAGGCTTTTCTCAGAGGCACTCCACAATGCCAAAACTATTTTATGGAATGGTCCCATGGGTGTCTTTGAGATAGATGCCTTTTCCCGTGGCACCTTTGCAGTAGCCCGGGCTGTGGCTGATGCCTATGCCCTGACAATAGTCGGAGGTGGAGATACTGACCTCGCCGTTCACCGAGCAGGTGTATCAGATAGCATATCCTTTATCTCCACTGGCGGTGGTGCCACTCTTCAATTACTTGAGGGAAGGGAACTGCCAGGCATTGCTGCATTAACAGATAAAAAGACATAAAACTGCGTGCTTTGAGTTTTCATGAAAGGGGTCTGCTGCAGCAGACCCCTTTCTGTTTTATAGTTCCTGTTCAACTCATAGGATCTTTTTGGATAGTAATGGAACCGGATGATTTCTCACAATGTTACATCCTGGGGTGGTATAAAGGTGCGCTGTGCAAGATCTTTATCAATAAGAAAGAGACCTCCGGGATTGTTTTCATTCAATTTCAGGCTTTGAATAATCTCATCAGCAGATGACTCCTCCTCTACCTGCTCATCCACAAACCATTTAAGAAAACTGTTCGTGGCATGGTCCTTAAGTTTTATCGAGAGGTCAACAAGATTGTTAATAAGCGAGGTGACATACTGTTCATGCTCAAGCACATGCTCAAACACTGATAATGGAGAATCCCACTGAACAGGGGGAGCCTTTATCTCTGACAATACCACTCTTCCTCCGCGGTCGATAAGATAATCATAAAACCTCTTGGCATGGGTCTGTTCCTCCATTGTCTGTATTCGCATCCAGTTGGCAAAACCCTTTAAACTGATTGATTCAAAATAGGCTGACATGGACAGATATAAATAGGCTGAGTATAACTCTGCATTAATCTGTTCATTGATTGCCTTTTCCATCTCTTCATGAATCATGATC